>NZ_JBHVAK010000049.1:0-56877 GCF_042667085.1 Nocardia sp. NPDC057353 | reverse complement strand
CCTCCCCCCTGGGAGGTGCGGCCCCTCGTCTTCCGCCGCCGGAGGCGGCGAAACTCAGCGCAGGGTTCCGGTCAGGTGCGGATACCCCTTCTTCGGATTCCGCAGGGCGAGATCCCACCCACCCTCGACCTTGTCGGCGTAGACGTTCACCGCCGACGGCAGCAGGATCGGCTTCCCGAACTTCACCGCGTACGCCACCTTGCCCGGCACCCGCCCCTCGACCGCCCCGAGGATCTTCGCCGCCGACCACATGCCGTGCGCGATCGGCTTGGGGAACCCGAACGCCTTGGCGCCGAGCGCCGAGACGTGGATCGGGTTGCGGTCACCGGAGGCGGCCGCGTACCGGTTGATCTGCTGCTGGTCCGGCCGCCACGTGAGCAGCGGCGGCGGCGGGACCTCGTCCGGCTTCGGCTCGGCCTTCGGCCCGCCGGAGAGCGAGGTGCGCTGCTGGTGCAGGAAGGTCGTGACCTGCCGCCACACCAGCTCGCGCCCCACCCGGATCTCGCTGATCGCGTCGACCAGCAGCCCCTTCGGGTGCTCGCGCAGGTTCTCGATGTGCGCGGTGACGTCCAGCGGCTCGGCCACCGAGATGTCCCTGGTCCGCTCGATCAGGTTCTCCGCGTGCACCGCACCGACCGCGACGAACGGGAAGTCGCGCGGCACCACCAGCTGCATCACCACCGGGAAGGTGAGGATGAACGGGTAGGTCAGCGGCAGCGCGTCGCTGAAGCGCAGCCCGGTGGCCCGGCAGTACGCGGCCAGGTGCTCCGGATCGACCCGCAGGCCGTCCAGCTTGATGGCCCGGTCCGGGATGGCGGAGCTGCGCTTGCCGAGCGGCAGCGCGCCGAGCGCTGCCTTCAGGTACAGGCTGCCGTTCGATTTCGGCTGGTCGAGGGTGATCACGTGGGTCCCTTTGGTCACGGGCACCGTCACGCCCCGATCATGGCCTGGCCGCAGACGCGGAGGATATTGCCGTTCACCGCGTTCGAGGCCGGACCGGCGAAGTAGGCGATGGCCTCGGCGACGTCGACGGTCTGCCCGCCCTGCAGCAGCGAGCTGAGCAGCCGCCCGCCCTCGCGGGTGGCGACCGGGATGGCCGCGGTCATGGCGGTCTCGATGAAGCCGGGCGCCACCGCGTTGATGGTGATGCCCTTCTCCGCCAGCTTCGGCGCCTCGGCGTTCACCATGCCGATCACGCCCGCCTTGGAGGCGCCGTAGTTGGTCTGGCCGCGGTTGCCCGCGATGCCCGCGATCGAGGAGACATCGATCACCCGGCCGCCCTCGGCGAGCACGCCGCGCGCCACCAGCCCCTCGGTGATCCGGTGCGGCGCCGCCAGGTTGACGTTGATGACGGCGTTCCAGCGGCCCTCGTCCATATTGGCGAGCAGCTTGTCCCGGGTGATGCCGGCGTTGTGCACGATGATGTCGAGCTTGCCGAAGCGGGCGGTGACGAACTCGGCCAGCTTCTCGGCGGCGTCCGGCGCGGTGACGTCCAGCGCCAGCGCGGTGCCGCCGACCTTGTTCGCGGTCTGCGAGAGCGCCTCGCCCGCGGCCGGGATGTCGGCCACGATCACGGTGGCGCCGTCGCGCGCGAAGACCTCGGCGATGGTGGCGCCGATGCCGCGTGCCGCGCCGGTGACCACGGCGACCTTGCCCGCCAGCGGGCGGTCCCAGTCCAGCCCGGTGACCGCGGCGTCGTCCTTGCCGACCCGGATGACCTGGCCGTCCACGAACGCGGACTTGGCGGAGAGCAGGAAGCGCAGCGTCGACTCCAGCCCGGTCGCGGCGGGCGCCGCCTCCGGGTGCAGGTAGACCAGCTGCGCGGTGCCGCCGCGGAGCAGCTCCTTGCCGACGCTGCGGGTGAAGCCCTCCAGCGCGCGCTGCGCGATCTGCTCGTCGGCCGAAGCGGTCAACTCCGGGGTCGTGCCGACCACGACCACCCGGCCGGACGGCGCGATGCTGCGCATGGCCGGCTGGAAGAACTCGAAGAGCTGCGACAGCTCCTCCACGGTGCCGATGCCGGTGGCGTCGAAGACCAGCGCGCCGTACTTGGTGCCCTGGGCGAGCGTGTCGGCGAAGGTGTAGTCGGTGAGCAGCGCCCGGATCGGCTCGGCTACCCGGCCCTTGCCGCCGAGCAGCACCGGGCCGGGCAGCGCCGGTTCACCCTGCTGGTAGCGGCGCAGCGCCTCCGGCTGCGGCAGCCCCAGCTTTCCCGCCAGGAACTTGCCCGGACCGGAGTGGACGAAGGAGCCGTAGAGGTTGGGCGCACCTTTGGCGGCAGAGGACTTGGCCACTGTTCCTACCTATTCTCTCGGGTGTCGGCGTGCTGGGGTGCTGTGTCGACAAATAACTTACTCCAGAGTAAGTTTAGTGTAAACACCGACCGACCACGACGGGGAGACTCGAGTGACCACCTCAGCCAAGAACACGTCCACGCGCCCGGTCGCGATCGTGGGCGGCAACCGCATTCCGTTTGCCCGTTCCGACAAGGCCTATGCGCACGCCTCCAACCAGGACATGTTCACCGCCGCGCTGGACGGGCTGGTCAGCCGGTTCGGCCTGCAGGGCGAGCGGCTCGGGATGGTGGCGGGCGGCGCGGTGCTCAAGCGGGTCGGCGAGCACAGCCTGATCCGGGAGAGCGTGCTCGGCAGCACCCTCTCGCCCTACACCCCCGCGCACGACCTGCAGCTCGCCTGCGGCACCGGCCTGCAGGCCGTGGTCACCGTCGGCGACGCCATCGCGCTGGGCCGCATCGAGGCGGGCATCGGCGGCGGCACCGACACCACCTCGGACGCGCCGATCGGCGTCAGCGAGGGGATGCGCGAGTGGATGCTCGACATCAACCGCGCCAAGACCGGCAAGGACCGCGCCAAGTTGGTCGGCAAGCTGCGTCCAGGCATGGTCGGCATCGAGATCCCGCGCAATGCCGAGCCGCGCACCGGGCTCTCCATGGGTGAGCACGCCGCCATCACGGCGAAGGAGTTCGGCATCGCCCGCGAGGCGCAGGACGAGCTCGCCTACCTCTCGCACAAGAACATGGCCGCCGCCTACGACCGCGGCTTCTTCGACGACCTCATCACCCCCTTCCTCGGCCTGACCAGGGACGACAACCTGCGTCCCGGCTCCACCGTGGAGAAGCTCGCCACCCTGAAGCCGGTCTTCGGCGTCAAGGCGGGCGGCGCCACCATGACCGCGGGCAACTCCACCCCGCTCACCGACGGCGCCTCCGCCGTCCTGCTGTCCAGCGAGGAGTGGGCCGCCGAGCGCAACCTGCCCGTCCTCGCGCACCTGGTGGACAGCGAGGTCGCCGCCGTCGACTACATCCACGGCCCCGACGGCCTGCTCATGGCCCCCACCTACGCCGTCCCGCGGCTGCTCGCCCGCAACGGCCTCACCCTGCAGGACTTCGACTACTACGAGATCCACGAGGCCTTCGCCTCCGTCGTCCTCTGCACCCTCGCTGCCTGGGAGTCCGACGCCTACTGCAAGGAGCGGCTCGGCCTCGACGGCGCGCTCGGCGCCATCGACCGCAGCAAGCTCAACGTCAACGGCTCCTCCCTCGCCGCCGGGCACCCGTTCGCCGCCACCGGCGGGCGGATCGTGGCCTCGACCGCCAAGTTGCTCGCCGAGAACGGTGGGGGTCGGGCGCTGGTCTCCATCTGTGCCGCCGGTGGGCAGGGGGTCGTGGCGATCATCGAGCGCTAGCTCGGTGGGAATGCTCGAAACACCCAGCGTGCTAGAGTGATCTGGAGCAAGGAGCCGGTCCTCTGAGGTTCGCCTCGGACAGCCGGTCCGGCCCCCGGTGTAGCTACGGCAGCCGGGGGCCTGCTTGTCTCCGAGTTCGTCAGTCCAGCGGTGGCGCGAAGTGCACCCGAGCCTCGATCAGGCCGAAGAACTTCCCGGTGCGGTCGCTGTGCGTGAGCGATCGGCGATAGGCGGACGAGATCAGATCCGGGAGCCACAGCAGCCGTTCGGCCGCAGGTGAGGTCTGCAGCAGTCTGGTGCCGCGGGGAATCAACCCGTCGCCGAGCAGTTCGCGGTGAGTCCGCTCGTCCGCGGCCCGCAGCGTTTGCTGGTTGCGCTGCTCCAACACCATCAGGTCGGTGGCGGCCCAGTCGTCACCGCCGTTGGCGAGCCGTATGGTGAGGCCCCGGTAGCAGCTCCGACGCGCGGACTCTCCGGTCGTATCCCCAGCCTCGATCGGGGCGCGCAGGGCGAGTACGCACGTCTCCGGGCCGTCGGCCAGGAAACCGAGCATGTCTTCGGTCCGGTCTCGGCCGTCGTCGCGCTGCAGTGCCTCCGTCGTGTGCCACCAGTCCCCGCCTGCGATTTCCCGCAACCCGCGCCGGAGCTCCGCCATCTCGTCGAATCCGACTATTACCGCCGTCAGGATGTAGAAGGTGTTGTCGACCGTGACATCGGCGTTCACCACCTGATATGACTCGTCCAGGTAAGCGACCGGCCCCCGAGCGTTCCGGTAGGCCGCCGCCAGCACCTCGCGCTGTCCCCCCACTGTGCTGCGCATCCGCGGGATCTTAGAGATCGGCGGCGGTTACCCCGAAGTCACCTGTCGGATCGGCAGAATCCTGCCGATTCACCCTCCGGCCAACTCCTCATGCCCTCCGAACGCCTTCCGCATCGCCGACAACACCTTGTCCGCGTACACCGCCTCCCCCCGCGAGGAGAACCGCGCGAACAGCGCCGAGGCCAGGACCGGGACCGGGACGCCGGTATCGATGGCGGCGTCGAGCGTCCACCGCCCCTCCCCGGAATCGGAGACCCGCCCGCCGAAGGCGTCCAGATTCGGGTCGGCGTGTAGTTCGGCGGCGGTGAGGTCGAGCAACCAGGAGGCGACGACCGACCCGCGCCGCCACACCTCGGTGATCTCCGGCACATCCAGGTCGTAGCGGTACAGCTCGGGCCGCTCCAGCGGCGTCTCCTCGGCGGAGAACTCCTTCGGGTCGACCGTGCCGAGGTTCGCCCGGTGCAGGATGTTGAGCCCCTCGGCGTATGCGGCCATCGCGCCGTACTCGATGCCGTTGTGCACCATCTTCACGAAGTGGCCCGCGCCCGCCGGACCGCAGTGCAGGTACCCCTGCTCGGCGGGGGCGGGCTCGCCGGTGCGGCCGGGGGTGCGCTCGGCGGCCTCGACCCCGGGGGCGATGGACTTCAGCAGCGGGTCGAGGTGCGCGACCGCCTCCGCCTCGCCGCCGATCATCAGGCAGAACCCGCGGGTGCGGCCGAAGACCCCGCCCGAGGTGCCGATGTCGACGTAGTGCAGCCCCTGCGGCTTCAGCTTGGCGGCCCGCGCGATGTCCTCGTGGTAGCGGCTGTTGCCGCCGTCGATGACGATGTCACCGGGCTCGAGCAGCTCGGCGACCTGGTCGATGACGGCGCCGGTCGCCCCGGCCGGGATCATCACCCACACCACCCGCGGGGCCTGCAGCGCACCGACGAAGTCGGCCAGTTCGGTGGTCCCGGTGAAGGTGCCGCCGAGCTCGGAGGTGAGCGCTTCGATGTTGCTGTGCTGCCGGTCGAGGCCGACGGCGGTGTGCCCGTCCGCGACGACCCGGCGGACGATGTTCGCCCCCATCCGGCCGAGGCCGATCATTCCCAGCTGCATGCCGTTCCACTCCTCGTTCGTCGGTGCCCGTGGCTGCGCTTGCGACGACCCGGGGGCCGTGGCCTCGATTCTTCCGCCCCGGGGCCGCAACTCGCACGCCGGTGTGCTCGGGCGAAACCCGAATATTTTTTCCGGCGGGGTGTAACGCCCCGTGCGGGGTGCCGATATGCAGGTTGGCTCCGCGTAGTTGCCAGACCCCCGACCCGGCAACTGCGCGGAGCCTTTCGGCGTGTCGGCCACCGGCGTTGCGGGTGATTTGCCACCGCTCGCCCGTGCTGCTGACGTCGGGGTGGCCCATTATCGTGGGCATGGGCCCGCACCGGGCGGGCCCGACAAGTGCATCCCAGCGGGGAGGACCGTTCGTGACCGACGAGTCGAGTTCGGGGCGGCGCGACCGCCGTTCCGGGACCGAAGTGGGGTTGCGCAGGCTCCTCGAAGGTACCCAGGTTCCCGATCCGGGTGCCGCTCCCTCCGCTCCGGTGTCACCCACCGATCATTACCCCACCGAGCAGTTCGCCAACCCTCGGAATCCGGCGCAGGCGCCGCGCGGTCGCGGCGAACCCCCGGCGATCCAGGGGGAGCCGGCGACCGAGGAGCTCGAGGCGTGGAATCCGCACGGCTCGACCCAGCCCATGCCGAGTTCGCGGCGGGGGGCGCCGGTGCGCAGTGCCGGGGCCGGGTTCGCCTTCTGGGGCGAGCCGGATCAGCCGGAGTCCGGTGCGGGCACGCAGGGTGTGGCAGGTGGCCATCCCGAGACCGGCTCCTTCGGCGGCGGTCAGCCCCAGGCAGGCTCCCTCGGCGGTCGGCCCGAGGACAGGCAGTTCGGCGGTGCTCGTCCGGCTGCCGATCTGTTCGGCGGGCCCCGTCCTGACGCAGGCTCGTCCGGTGGTCGACCCGGCGACAGTCCCTACGGTGGTGCGCGGCCCGAGACCGGCGGCCCGTCCGACGGTCGTCCCGGAGACGGCCCCTACGGTGGTGCGCGGCCCGAGGCCGGTCCGTCCGGAGACGATCCCTACGGTGGTGCTCGCCTCGAGACCGGCCCCTCCGGGGGGCGGCTCGGAGACAGTCCTTATGGTGGGCATCCGGAAACCGGCACGTTCGGCGGTCGGCCCGACCCGAACCCGGGCGGCGGGCGCCCCCCGCACGGTTCCTACCCCGACCCCAGGTCCGACAGCGGCGCCCGCGCCGGGGCCCCCCGCCCCGGTGCCCCCCGCCCCCGGAACGCCGCCCGTTCCCGCGCGGCCGGGAACAACCGCCCCCCGCGCGGCAGCGGGCCCAGCACCTTCACCGACTTCCTCAAGTCGGACACCGGCCGCAAGGCGGGCATCGCCGCGGGCGCGGTGCTCGCCGTGGCCGCACTCGGCTACGCCGCCGACTGGTTCCTCTCCTCCGGCCAGGTGCCGCGCGGCACCGTCGTGGCCGGTGTCGACGTCGGCGGCATGGACACCGCCAAGGCCGACGTCGTCCTCCGCTCCCGCTTCGAGGCCCGCGCCGACCAGCCCCTCGACCTCACCATCGCCGACGTCCGGGAGCAGATCGTCCCGGCCGCCGCAGGGCTGCAGATCGACTGGGACGGCACCTGGGCCAGGGTCGGCGACCAGCCCGCCAACCCCTTCACCCGACTCGCCTCCTTCTTCACCACCCGCGATGTCCCGATGGCCACCGCGGTGGACGAGGCCGCGCTGGAGGGCACCTTCACCCGGCTCCGGGTGCACGACATCCCGACCGTCGAGGGCACCATCCGCTTCGACGGTTCCCGCCCGGTCGGCGTCCCGCCGACGCAGGGCCGGGTCCTGGACGGCGCGGGCGCCCGCGACACCCTGCTCGACGGCTGGGTGACCGCACAGACACTCGACCTCCCGGTCATGCCCGCCCCGCTCACCGTGCGCCCCGAGGCCGTGGACGAGACCCTGCGCGCCGTGGCCCAACCCGCGGTGAGCGCCCCCATCCGCTTCGCGGGCCGGGACGGCGACGCCGAGCTGACCCCCGCCCAGACCGCCACCGTGCTCACCTTCGCCCCGGACGGCTCCGGCGGCCTCGCCCCGGTCTTCGACGTGCCCGCGCTCACCGGCCTGCTCGCCCCGCAGCTGGCCGCCTCCGAGGTCGAGCCGAAGGACGCGACCTTTGCCGTCGGCGGCGGCGCGGCCAGGGTGGTGCCCGGCATCGTCGGCGAGAAGGTGAACTGGCCCAAGACCCTGGAGCAGCTGGCCGCGCTCGCCGTCGCCTCCGGCGCGGGCCGCACCGGCCCCGCGGTCTACGAGAAGGTCGAACCGAAGCTCACCACCCAGGCCGCCGAGGCGCTGCGGATCGTGGAGCCGGTCGGCCAGTTCACCACCAGCGGCTTCAGCGGCCCCTCCGGCGTGAACATCCGCACCGTCGCCGCCCGCGTGAACGGCGCCGTGGTGAAGCCGGGCGACACCTTCTCGCTCAATGAATTCACCGGTCCCCGCGGCGCCGCCGAGGGTTATGTGGAGTCCGGCATCATCGACCACGGCAGGCCGAGCACCGCCGTCGGCGGCGGCATCAGCCAGTTCGCCACCACCCTCTACAACGCCGCGTACTTCGCCGGAATGGAGGACGCGGGCCACACCGAGCACAGCTACTACATCTCGCGCTACCCGGCCGCCCGCGAGGCAACGGTTTTCGACGGCGCGATCGATCTGCAATTCCGGAACAACACCGAAACCGGTATCTATATCGAAACTCTGGCGGGCGGTTCGGATATCACCGTCCGCCTCTGGGGCACCAAGACGGTGAACGTCGAGTCCATCACCGGCGAACGCACCAAGCCCACCGAGCCGACCACCGTCACCCTGCCCGAGGGCAAGGACTGCATCGCCTCATCGGGCGCCCCCGGTTTCACCATCTCGGATACCCGCATCATTCGCGACGCCAAGACCGGCCAGGAAATCTCCCGGCACACCCGCACGGTCAAATACGACCCGGTACCGGTGGTCAAGTGCGAGAAGAAGGACGAAGAACCGAAAGAAGACGAGTGACATAGATCACTCTATGTCCGAGGTTGCCGACCGCCCTGAGTTCTCGGGGCGGGGCGCCGAGTGAACTTCGGGTTGATGCCACTATTTCTGGGGCTATGTACGCGAGCCGAAAATATATAAGTGCAGGTGGGTGGGGTCGCCGCCGCGTCGGTGCTGCTGCTGTGTAGCAATTTGAAAGATTTCATATCGAGGAATCTGGCAACTTCGAAGCAATCGATTGCTGGGAAGGGGCTGCAATTTGCCGGAGCGGCGTGGTAGAAAAGCTCGTCGCTCACACACGGTGGGCGTTCAGGGAAACCTTCGAGGGGCACAAAACATGACCAAGATTCGTTCGTTCGGCATCGTTCTCGCTGCGGCCGCGGGCATCGCGCTCGCGGGTGGCGGGCTGGCGTCCGCCCAGGACGAGACCCCGGCGGGCACCGGCTCGGCCGAGGCGCTGCCCGCGCTGATCGAACTGCTCTCCACCGGCTCCGCCGGCGCGGGCACCGAGACCCCGGCCGGAAACACCGCGCAGGCCATCCAGGACGAGGAGCCCGGCACCGGCTCCGCCGAGGGCCTCCCCGCCCTCCTGCAGGCGCTGATCACCGGCTCCGCGGGCGCCGAGACCCCCGGCACCGGCGCCGGCGCCGGCACCAACTAGTACCCGCGCACAGATCCCCGCCCACCGCGGAGGGCCTCCGCGACAGGCCGTGCGAGATCTTCCGATGCCCCGCTCTCGATTCGAGAGCGGGGCATCCTGCGTTCACCGCCCGAGAGGGATGAATGAGCGACGGTCGGACGACGCTGCCTATCTATAAGGCCGAGTAGCGGTGCCCCACGATCTTCAGGCACTTTTCGCAGGCTGGGTAAGGGCCCCGTCACGGCCGAGATCCAGCCGCCGCGCCGCCTCTGCCCCTGAACTCACCACGGTGACCGCCCGCCGCCGCCCTGGCGGCAGGATCCGCACTGTCACCGTCCCGTCGGTGACCCCGTTCACCTCCGCGACGATCCGCTGGTGAATCCGTTCCCGTACCACCGGATCCGATCCGGTCAACCCGCCGTCGTCGTGCAGCCGCACCCGGACTCCGCGTTCACGAGCCGCCCGGACAGCGGCGTCCAGCTCCGCCCCGACCAGCCCCGGTGCCCGCAGCGTGTCCCGCAGATGCGCCTCCAGCACCAGGAATCCGGAGATCTCCGCGTCCAGGAAAGGCGGCCCGGCGGCGATTCGATCCAGCGCCGGGCGAACGAGCCGGTCCAGTCGGCGTAACCGCGCATCCCGAACAGCGAGCGCCGCTCCGGCGGCGGCATCGTCGGCTGCCCGCCGCGTGTTCTCGGCCCGCAGCCGGTAGATGGTGTCCGCCGCTGGCACGATGGTGACGGCGAAGAGCGTGCTCATCATGAGCGGGCCCGCGTTCAGGATCGAGATCGAGATGGCGGTACCCGCGGGCTGCCCGGTGAGCCCGGTCCACGCCAGACTGACCAGCGTGAGCGAAATCCCGCCGATCCACCCCGCCAGGATCCGGCGGCGCACGCAGAGGAACGTGTAGGGCAGCACCGAGGCCCCGACCGGCCACAGCTGGTGCGACGTCTGCACCGGCAGCGCAATGGCGCTGAACTGGAGCGCGCAGGCGAGCGGGCAGGCGAGCACGATCACGATCGTCGCCCAGAGCGGCAGGGGATCACCGGGGGTGGCGATCAGGACCACTCCGGCCAGGACGAAGAGCGCGATGGCGCCGACGACGGCCCAGTGGCAGGTGTACGCACCCCAGGAGGCGAGCGGCTGCGCGACGGTGGCGGCCAGGTAGCAGCCCGCCAGCAGCCAGGCCACCCAGGTGCGGGCGCCGAGCAGGGTCCAGGCGCCGCCGCTCATGCCGCCTGCCAGGTGAGCCGGATGCTGGTGCCGACCCCGGGCGCCGAGGTGATGGCGGCGCCGCCGCCGGGCAGCTGCCGCATACGCCCCTGGATGCCGACGCGCACGCCGAACCGCTCCGGCGGCACGGCGGCGGGGTCGAAGCC
This sequence comes from Nocardia sp. NPDC057353, assembly GCF_042667085.1. Taxonomy (NCBI): domain Bacteria; kingdom Bacillati; phylum Actinomycetota; class Actinomycetes; order Mycobacteriales; family Nocardiaceae; genus Nocardia; species Nocardia sp. NPDC057353. Next base: position 46,260 of record NZ_JBHVAK010000049.1, on the reverse strand, counting down.
GCGGCCGTCGTCGGTGACGACGGCGGTGAGCGAGCGCGGCCCGACGCGCAGCGCGACGGCGCGGGCGGCACCGGTCCCCGCGTGCCGCAGGCTGTTTCGCAGCGCCTCGGCGAGCGCGGCGCCCATGGCGCGCACCACCTCGGCGGGGTAGGAGCTCTCCGAGTCCACCTCGAGCTCGATGCCGAGCTGGGCGTCGACCGCGGTGGCGGCCGAGCGCAGGTGCGCGGCAGCGGCTTCCGCGTCGAAGGGGGCGTCGCTGAGTCCGGAGCGCAGCTGCTCGACCTGGCGGATCGCCTCCTCCGCCTGGCGCACGACGCCGGGGTCGTCGGGGGTGCGGCCGACGGCGAGCAGCGCGCTCATCACCCAGTCGTGGGTCAGGCCGTCGATCCGGCCGCGCTCGACCTGCTGGGCCTCGCGGGCCGATGCGGTGGCGGCGGTGGCCTCGGCGGAGGAGCGGGTGCGGTCGAGCAGCCGCGCGGTGCGCAGCGCCATCAGGGCGGCGCAGGTGTAGATCAGGGTGAAGGAGATGGACCAGGGGATCTCGATGAGCGGGTTCGGCGGGTTCACCCGGAGCGCGGCATTGGCGAGCTGGGCGCCGACGGTGGCGGTGACGAGCAGCGCGATGGTCGGCAGCGGCGGCCAGACGATGGCGACGGCGAGCGCGGGCAGCCCGGGGATGGTGGAGAGCCAGAAGCCGTGGTCGATGTCGACCTCGCGCCCGTCCCAGGCGAGCGGCCAGGTGGCGAGCGCGAGCAGGAAGCCCGCGGCGACCGTGGAGACCGCGACGCCGAGCCGGTGCGGCCGCTCCGGGGCCGCGGCCACCACCAGCCCGAGCGCGGGGGCGAAGACCGCGAAGACCGCGAGCGGCAGCCACCAGTCCGCGGTCGACCTCGCGCTGTCCGCGATATCCGAGGTGAGGACGAGCAGGTAGGCCAGGTAGCCGAAGGCGACGAAGCGGGCGAAGAGCCGCTTCATGCGCAGCTCGGTGCTCACCTCCTCCGGCGGCGCGGAATGGGCAACCATCCGTCCTCCACGGCTCGTTTCAGCAGCTCCGCGCGGTTTCCGGAGGGGCGCCCCGCGGCCTCGTACTTCTTGCGGATGCGCTTGAGGTACTCGGTGACGGTGTCCTCGGCGATATCCATCAGGTGCGCCACCCTGGCCGCCGTCTCGCCCGAGGCGTAGAGCTCCAGCACCTGGCGCAGCTGCGGCGGCAGGTCGACCGCGAACTCCTCGTCGCTGTCGATGGCGAGCGCCAGCTCGGTGCCGAGCTCGCCGTCCTCGCGGGCGGCGGCGCGCACCGCCTCGACCACCCGCTCCGGCGGCTCCGACTTCAGCACCATCCCGCCGACGCCCGCCCTGGCCGCCGCGCGCATGAGGTACGGGTCCTCGCCCGAGGTGTAGACCAGGGTGCGCAGCCCGGCCTCCTGCAGCCGGTGCACATTGTCGCCCGGCGACGAGCCGTCGGTCAGCCGCAGGTCGAGGATCACCAGGTCGAGCGGGACCCGCTGGGCCAGCAGCTCTTTCACGGTGTCGGCGGCGGCCTCGATGCGCAGCTCCGGGTGCGGGGCGAGGATGTTCCGCAGCCCGGCCACCATGACGGCGTGATCCTCGACGATGCCGATCCGCACCGGTTCCCGTTCGTCGGCTGCCACGGCCCTCCCCTTCGCTCCCCTGGATGCGCCCCGATCTTAGGGGGCAGGCGGAGAACTCGTCAGCAGGTAGGTGCGAAGGAACTTCGATTGACATCCCGACAAACCGGTCTGCCTGCCCGGCATCTCTGGTAGACAATCCGCACGGACGGCGAAATGCCGCCGTTTCAGATCGAAGATGGGATCGCTCCATGAAGGTACGTGCCGCCGCCGTCACCGTCCTCGCCGCCACCGGGCTGATGTTCGGTGCCGGGCTGGCCTCCGCCACCCCCTCCACCCCGCCGCCGAGCCAGGGCGACAGCCTGACGGTGCTGCTCACCGCGCTGCTCGGGCTGCTCGGCACCGGCTCCTCCACCGGCGGCGGCGCGGACAGCGGCATCGGCTGACCCGCCCCCCGATCGCCCCGCCGCGGAGCTCCCCGCGGCGGGGCGATTCGCTGCGTTCAGCGCAGGGCGTCCAGCGGCGTGCGCATGAGCAGCACGTTGTACTGGTTGTGCACGGTGAGCAGGTAGTACAGGTCGTCGCCGGTCTGGTAGGGCCAGATCATCGGGGCGTAGGAACTCGGCAGGTCACGGGTGTCGACCAGCACGCGCGGCGCGCTCCACGGCCCCTCCGGGGCGTCGGCGGTGCGCGCGACCACCGAGTTGGTGGGGTCGGTGGTGGTCATGACGTACTTGCCGAGGTAGCTGCTCCAGTTCACCGAGAGCTCGGCGACGCCGTCCAGGATCGGCGCGGAGGCGAGCGGGTCGTTGAGTCTCCACTCCTTGCCGTCCCAGTACTCGTAGGCGTCGATGTTCGCGATCTCCGGCTCCCGCACCCGGGAGACGAACCCGGGGTTGTTCCGGCCCGCCGGGGTGCCGTAGCGGTAGACGAAGCCGTCCCGCTTCAGGAAGGCGTTCTGCTGGAACCGCTCGTGGCCGTCCACGTTCGCCCGCCGGGTGGTGGTGAGCGGCGTCCAGTTCTGCCCGTGGTCGTGCGAGACGGCGAGGGTGGCGAAGTTGGTATCCCACTTGCCGTGGTCACCCCAGGCCCGCACCGACATCATGCTCAGGTACTGCGCCCCGCCGACCTCGACGCCCGCGGTGGGGATCAGGCTGATCTCGATGCCGGGGATCTTGGGGCTTGGCAGCGGATTCGGGACGAAGCTGTCGAAGCGCAGCCCGTCCGAGGGGTCGTGGTTGGCGCTGCGGAACAGTGCGTTGCTGGTCCAGGCCCACACGCTGCCCGCGAGCAGGTTCGGGATGCCGAGCCCGGCGCTGTCGCCGAAGGCGGTGAAGAGCGTGCCGTTGCCGTCCCACATGACGCCGAGGTCGGTGCCGAGCATGTTGTACCGCTCGGTGCGGTTCGGGCTGTCCATGCCGGTGACCTGGAAGACGGCCTCGGTCGGGCCGGGCAGCGCGGGCAGCCCGCGCGGTTGGCCGTTCATGCCGGGAATGGGGTTGACGTTGTTCGGGTCGGCCCCGGCGGGCGCGCCGGCGGTCACCGCTAGCGTCAGGGCCACACCGGCGGTGACCAGGGCTGTCAGTGGGCGTTTCATCAGGGGCGGGTCCCTTCTGCTTGGCCGGGATGCGTGCCCATTCTGCCTGCCGGACCCGAAAAAAGGCGACGGCCCGGCAGCTGCCGGACCGTCGCCGCTACGAACTCCGCGCTCAGAAGGCCGCTTCGTCGAGCTCCATGATCTCGTTGTCCAGCGTGGCGAGCACGGCGCGGGTGGCGGTCAGCTCCGGCAGCACGTTGCGCGCGAAGAACTGCGCAACCGCGACCTTGCCGGTGTAGAAGGCCTCGTCCTTGCCCGCGCCGTTGTCCAGCGCGGTGATCGCCAGCTCGGCGTGGCGCAGCAGCTGCCAGCCGATGAGCAGGTCGCCGACGGCGAGCAGGAAGCGCACGGAACCGAGGCCGACCTTGTAGAGCTCGGCCGAGTCCTCCTGGGCGGCCATCAGGTGCCCGGTGAGGGTGGCGGCCATGGCCTGCACGTCCTCCAGCGCGGTGGCGAGCAGCTTGCGCTCACCCTTGAGCCTGCCGTTGCCCGCCTCCGAGTCGATGAACTTCTGCACCTGCCCGGCGACGTGCCCGAGCGCGACGCCGCGGTCGCGGGCGATCTTGCGGAAGAAGAAGTCCTGCGCCTGGATGGCGGTGGTGCCCTCGTAGAGCGAGTCGATCTTGGCGTCCCGGATGTACTGCTCGATCGGGTAGTCCTGCAGGAAGCCGGAGCCGCCGAGGGTCTGCAGCGAATCGGTCAGGTACTGGTAGGCCCGCTCGGAGCCGACGCCCTTGACGATCGGCAGCAGCAGGTCGTTGACGCGCGCCGCGAGGTCGGCGTCCGCGCCGGAGACCCGCTCGGCGAGCGCGGCGTCCTGGTGCGCGGCGGTGTAGAGGTAGACGGCGCGCAGCCCCTCGGCGTACGCCTTCTGGGTCATCAGGCTGCGGCGCACGTCCGGGTGGTGGGTGATGGTCACGCGCGGCGCGGCCTTGTCGGCCATCTTGGTCAGGTCGGCGCCCTGCACCCGCTGCTTGGCGTAGTCGAGCGCGTTCAGGTAGCCGGTGGAGAGCGTGGCGATGGCCTTGGTGCCGACCATCATGCGGGCGTGCTCGATGACGTTGAACATCTGCGCGATGCCGTTGTGCACCTCGCCGACCAGCCAGCCCTTGGCCGGGACGCCGTGCCCGCCGAAGGTCACCTCGCAGGTGGAGGAGGCCTTGAGCCCCATCTTGTGCTCCAGCCCGGTCACGAAGACGCCGTTGCGCTCGCCGCGCTCGCCGGTCTTCGGGTCGAAGTGGAACTTGGGCACGAAGAAGAGCGAGAGCCCCTTGGTGCCCGGCCCGGCGCCCTCGGGGCGGGCCAGCACCAGGTGCATGATGTTCGGGAAGAGGTCGTCGGAGTCGCCGTTGGTGATGAAGCGCTTGACGCCCTCGATGTGCCAGGAGCCGTCCTCCTGCTTGATCGCCTTGGTGCGGCCCGCGCCGACGTCGGAGCCCGCGTCGGGCTCGGTGAGCACCATGGTGGCGCCCCAGCCCTGCTCGGCGACGATCTTGGCCCATTCCTTCTGCTCGTCGGTGCCGTTGTCGTGGAAGATCTGCGAGAAGCCGGAGCCTGCGGCGTACATGAAGGCGGCGGGCTGGGCGCCGAGGATCAGCTCGGCGAAGGCCCAGTACGCGGCGCGCGGCATCGGCAGGCCGCCGAGCTCCTCCGGTACGCCGAGCCGGTCCCAGCCGCCGTCCTGCATCGCGCGGTAGCTCTTCTTGAAGGGCTCCGGCAGGTGCACGGTGTGGGTCTCGGGGTCGAAGGTCGGGGGAGTGCGGTCGGTCTCGGCGAAGGACTCGCCCAGCGGGCCCTCGGCCAGGCGACGCACCTCGTTGAGCATCTCGCGCACGGTGTCGGCGTCCAGGTCGCCCCAGGCGCCGGTCTCCAGCAGCGACTCCAGGCCCAGTACCTCGAAGAGGTTGAACTCCAGGTCGCGGATGTTGCTCTTGTAGTGACCCATGTCGGTACTCACTCTCCGTTGAGTTGGTGCGGTCGGTTGTCTGCCGTTCCCGCCCATGCTTCAGCTACTCGCGGGTAACTTACTCTCCATATTACTGGCTGGTAATGAAGTAGCAAAGTGGAATGGGTCGATGTGATGTGCGGAACATCGAGTCGTTACCGTTGCTCGTGCGCATCGACACCTGTGCGGGGCCCGCCGAGGTCGAGATCGACGCCGTCGAGGAGCCGTCGCTGCTGGTGCTGCTCACCCACGGCGCGGGCGGTGGAGTCGACGCCAGGGACCTGCTCACCGTGCGTGACCTGGCAGTTCGCTGCGGCGCCGCGGTGGCGCGGGTGCTGCAGCCGTACCGGGTGGCCGGGGCGAGGGCGCCAGGGTCGGCGGAGAAGCAGGACGCGGCCTGGCTCGAGGTCGTCGCCGCGCTCCGCGCGCGCTACGGGCCGCTGCCGCTGGTGCAGGGCGGGCGCAGCAATGGGGCGCGGGTCGCCTGTCGGACCGCCACCGCGGTCGGCGCGGTCGGCGTGCTCGCGCTCTCCTTCCCGCTGCACCCGCCGGGGAAGCCGGAGCGTTCACGCCGCGAGGAGCTGCTGGCCGCGGCGGAGGCCGAGGTGGTGGTGATCAACGGCGGCAGCGATCCGTTCGGCATCCCGGACGCCGGTGACGTGGCGGAGCTGCACGTGATCACGGGGCAGCCGCACTCGTTCCGCCGCGGGTTCGACGAGATCGAAGCGGTCGTCGAGCCCTGGCTCCGCCGCTGGGCGGAGAGGGGTCCGGGGACGTCAGTCCCCGGGTGAATCTTCTTTTCGCTTCGCGACCACGAGCGCGTCGATGGCGTCCCGCTCCTCCGTCGGACGGAGAACCCGCTCTGCCACCGCGATTCGGATCCGCGCGGACAGCGGCCCCAGATCCGCCCTGATGTCGTCGGGCGTGAACAGGATGGCCGGGTCCTGCGGCCCCCCGTACCCGTCGCTGATGTTGGTGGTGTCGTGCCCGAGCACCAGCAGCGTCCCGCCGGGCGTCAGCGCACCCGCGGCCCGGCGCACCAGCGCGCGCCGCTGCTCCGGCGGCAGGTGCAGGAACACCATGAGCACCAGCTCGTACCGCCCGCTGAGCGCCGCGGTGTCGGTGACGTCGGCGCACTCCCAGCTGATCCTGGACCGCACCGAGCGGGAGAGCCGGGTCGCGACGGTCCGCCCCTTGTCCACCGCAACCTGCGACCAGTCCACCGCGCGCACCTGCCACCCGTGTGTGGCCAGCCACAGCGCGTTCCGCCCCTCGCCGCAGGCCAGGTCGAGCGCGCGCGGCAGCTCCGGCACGGTGCCGTCCGGGTCGGGCGGCGGGGCCGCGGTGCGCTCCAGGCCGTGGATGTGCTCGACCACGGTGCTGTTCGGCGGGGCGCCCCAGACGAGTTCGGTGCTGGCGTAGCGCTCGTCCCATGCGGCGGCGTCCATGCCGCCCAGTGTAGGAAGCGGGTGCGCCCCGCCGACCACTGGCGGTTCCGTCACACGGCAGTTACCGTCACTGCTGACGGTTATTGCCGACGAGCGGAGGAACGATGCTGCCAGCCGGAGTGGATCCACGGACCCCGGTCCTCGTCGGAGCCGGACAGGTGGTGCACCGGGGCAGGGAGCCAGGGCTGCCCGGCCCGGCCGAGCTCGCCGCTGAGGCGCTGCGCCGGGCGGGCGCGGACAGCGGCACCGGCGACCGGCTGCTGCGCGCCGCGGACCTGGTCGCCGCGGTGGCGCCGGTGAGCAAGCCGTACGAGGACCTCGGCGCGCTCGCCGCCGCCGAACTCGGCGCCGCCCCGGCCCGCACCGTGCAGTCGGTGCGCTTCGGCGGCGACGCCCCGATCAAGCTGCTCGGCCGGGTCGCGCAGGCCGTCGCGGACGGAAAGGCCGAGGTCGCGCTGCTCACCGGCGCCGAGGCGGTGGCCGCCGGGATCACCGCGGCCCGCACCGGTACCACTCCGGGCTGGCCGGACGAGCCCGCGGGCGCGGCGCCGGACGAGGTGGTCGACACCGACCGCGGCCCCAACTCGGACATGGAGAACGCCGCGGGGCTCTGGGGCCCGGTGTACTTCTACGCGCTGATGGAGACCGCGCTGCGCGCCCGGCTCGGGCGCACCGAGGAGGCGCACCTGGCGCGGATCGGCGCGCTCTGGTCCCGCTTCTCCGAGGTCGCCGCGGGCAACCCCTTCGCCTGGCAGCCGGAGCCGCACGGCAGCGCCGACCTGATCACCCCGACCCCGGCGAACCGCCTGGTGGCGACGCCGTACCCGAAGCTGCTCACCGCCAACCTGACGGTCAACCAGGGCGCCGGGCTGATCGTGTGCAGCGCGGCCGCGGCGGACGCGGCGGGCGTGCCGCACGACCGCTGGGTCTTCCTGCACGGCGCCGCCACCGCCACCGACGAGTGGTTCGTCTCCGAGCGCGCCGACCTGGCCGCCTCGCCCGCCATCGCGGCGGCGGGCGGCGCCGCGCTGCGCAGCGCGGGCGTCGGCATCGACGACGTCGCGCACATCGACCTGTACTCCTGCTTCCCGATCGCGGTGCAGGCCGCCGCGGAGGCGCTCGGGCTGGCGCTGGACGACCCGGCGCGCCCGCTCACCCTGACCGGCGGGCTGACCTTCGCGGGCGGGCCAGGCAACAACTACACCACCCACTCGCTCGCCACCCTGGTCCAGGTGCTCCGCGCGCACCCCGGCGATTTCGGCCTCGCCACCGCGCTCGGCTGGTACATCACCAAGCACGGCGCCGCGGTGCTCTCCACCCGGCCGCCGGTGAACCCGTTCCGCGCCGAGGAGCCCGAGGTGCCCGCCGCCCGCCGGGCCACCGCGCCCGGCTACACCGGCCCGGCCACCGTCGAGTCGTACACCGTCGCCTACCGCAGGGGCAGCGGCCCCGACCGCGCCGACGAACCGGAAGCTGTCGTGATCAGCGCCCTGAACCCGGCCGGTGCCCGCATACTGGTGCGGGCCTCGGACGCGGAGACCATCGCGGCCTTCGCCGACGGCGATCCGCTCGGCGCCGCAATCGAGATCGCGGCCGCGGACCGGCTCACCCTGCTCACCGAAAGGACTCTCCGATGACCGACTCGCTCCTGGTCGAGCAGCGGGGTGCGATCACGCTGCTCACCGTGAACCGCCCCAGGGCCCGCAACGCCATCGACCTGGCGACCGCGCGCGCCGTCGAGGCCGCGGTGGACGAGTTCGAGGCCGACGACAGCGCCCGCGTCCTGGTCCTCACCGGCGCGGAGGGCACCTTCAGCGCGGGCATGGACCTGATCGCCGCCTCGAAGGGCGAGATGCCGATCACCGAGCAGCGCGGCCCGCTCGGCATCACCGCGAAGCCGCCGAGCAAGCCGATGATCTCCGCGGTCGAGGGGTACGCGCTGGCGGGCGGTTTCGAGCTGGCGCTCGCCGGTGACCTGATCGTCGCCGCGAGCAACGCGCGCTTCGGCATCCCCGAGGTCAAGCGCGGGCTGGTGGCCGCGGCGGGCGGCGTGCTCCGGCTGACCCAGCGGTTGCCGCGGCCGATCGTCGCCGAGCTGGCGCTCACCGGCGGGCAGATCTCCGCGCAGCGCCTGTACGACCTCGGGCTGGTGAACCGGGTGGTCGAGCCGGGCGAGACGCTGGCGGTCGCGCTGGAGCTGGCGGCCGAGATCGTGGCCGCGGCGCCGCTCTCGGTGGCGGCGAGCAAGCGGATCATCGACGAGTCCCCGGACTGGCCGAGCGCCGAGGCCTTCGCCAGGCAGGGCGAGATCGCGCTCCCCGCGCTGATCTCCAAAGACGCCGCCGAGGGCGCGATCGCCTTCGCCCAGAAGCGCGAGCCGGTCTGGCAGGGACGCTGACCCGTGCCCGGCCGGGTCCGCGAGACGCAGGAGCAGCGGCGCACCCGCATGCGGGCCCGGCTGCTCGACGCGACCGTGGCCAGCCTGGTCGAGGTGGGGTACGCCGGGACGACCACGCTCGAGGTGCAGAAGCGCGCCGAGGTGCCGCGCGGCACCCTGCAGCACCACTTCCCGACCAGGGCCGACCTGCTGGCGGGCGCGGTGGAGCACGTCGCGCTGCGCCGGATCGCCCAGCTGGAGGCGGAGTTCGACGCGCTCCCCGACGGCGAGGACCGGCTCGCCCGCGCGGTCGACATGACCGCGCGGATGCTCTCCGGCCCGGAGTTCATGGCCGCGCTGGAGATGTGGGTCGCCGCGCGCACCGACCCCGAGCTGCGCGCGGAGTTCCTGCCGCTGGAGGTCCGGCTCTTCGAGCAGATGCAGAGCCGGGTGCGCGAGGCGTTCCGCGCCGAGTTCCCGGACGACAGCCGGGTGCCGATCATCACCGAGTTCACCATCGAGATCGTCACCGGGCTCGCCATGCGGGCCATGCTCACCGGCGACCTCGCGGGCAACCGGAAGATCCAGCGCCGCTGGGACACCGCGGTCCGGGTGCTGCTCGGCGTCGCCGACCCGGCCGCGCTGGCCCCGCGCCGCGGCTGATCAGCGCTGGTCGAGCAGGACCCGCGCGCACCCGGCCGGGTCGTCGTAGAACGGCGTGTGCCCGCTGCCGGTGAGCGTGATGTGCCTGGCGTTCGGCAGCACCTTCCGCGCCCGCCTGCTCTGCGTGGCGTAGGTGAGCAGGATGTCGCGGTTGCCCCAGGCCACCGTCACCGGGATCTCGGCGAGCGCCCCGAGCTCGTGCAGCCGCGCGTGCTCGAAGGAGGCCAGTGCCTCCGGGAAGCCGGGCGCATCGACCGCCCCCTGCACGGTCGCCAGCGCGACCTCCGGCGTGACCCGCCACGGCTTGCCGAAGACCAGCTCCAGGAACACCGTGCGCCCCGCCGCAGTGCCGAGCAGCGCGGGCAGCCTCGGCCCGAGGACCCGCCCGAGCTCGCGGGCCCGGCCCAGCGACTGCTGACACCAGACCCGGCCTGGCCTGTCCCAGAACCCGATGGGGGAGAAGGCCGTCACCGAGCGGGCGAGGCCGCGGGCGGCGGCGTTCAGCGTGATCAGCCCGCCCATCGAGTTGCCGCCGAGGTGCGGCCGCTCCAGCCCCTCCGCCGCGATGAACTCGGCGAGCGCGTCGGTGAGCGAATCCACCGTGGTCGACGGCAGCGGCCCGCTGCCGCCGAAGCCGGGCAGGTCCACCGCGATGACCTCGAACGATCCGGCCAACCGGTCGAAGAGCGGCTCCCACACCTGCCAGCGGCTGCCGATGCCGTGCACCAGCACGAGCGGTTCGCCGGAGCCGATGCGGTGCTGGTTCAGCTTCACCATGGCTGAGACCCTAGCCCATTGCCGAGCAACAGATGGTCAATTACTGTTGCTCTATGTCTTCCGTAGATCAGGTTACGGTTCCGCTCGGCCCCGATTCGCTGACCTGGCAGTACTTCGGCGATTGGCGCACCTACCTGATGGCCCCGGCGGCCGGGATCATGCAGCTCATGCTGCCCGGCCTCGGCGCGGGGGTGACCCAGCACTCGAACTTCTTCACCGAGCCGTGGGAGCGCATCTTCCGCTCGGTGCCGCAGATCGCGGGCGTGGTCTACGACGGCCCGGAGGCGCTCGCCACCGCCGCCAAGGTGCGCGACTACCACCGCGACATCAAGGGCGTCGACCACAACGGCAGGCGCTACCACGCCCTCGATCCCGAGGTGTACCACTGGGCGCACGCCACCTTCCTGTGGGCCGCCATGATGACCGCGGACATCTTCGACCACCCGCTCACCGAGGCCGAGCAGCGCCGCTTCTACGCCGAGGGCAAGCAGTGGTACCGGCTCTACGGCGTCAGCGAGCGCCCGATGCCCGCGGACTGGGACGGCTTCCGCGCCTACTTCGACCGGGTCTGCACCGAGGAGCTGGAGGTCACCGAGGCGGCGGCCTGGGTGGTGGCGCAGCTGGACGACCCGGCCGAGATGCAGATCCCGTTCGTCCCCGACCTGGTCTGGCGGCTCTTCGGCAAGCGCTTCATGCGGGAGTACCGGGTGGTCGCGGCGGGCACCATGCCGCCGGCCGTACGCGAACGCCTCGGACTCCCGTGGGGGCCGCTGGAGCGCGCGCGCTTCGCCGCGCTGGTGCAGCTGGTGCGCCGGGTCTGGCCGCTGCTGCCGGAGCGGGTGCGCTACCAGCCGCGCGCACTGGCCGGGTTCGCCAGGGAGCGCGGGGCGGCGTGATCACCGCGCTGCTGGAGGAGCCCGGCACCGGGCAGGACCCGGTGACGGTGCGGATCCTGGACGCCGCGCTCGCCGAGCTCGGCGACTACGGGCTGCGCCGGGTCTCGGTGGAGGACATCCGGCGCCGCGCGAAGGTCAACCGCACCACCGTCTACCGCCGCTTCGGCACCAAGAACGAGCTCATCGCGGCGGCGCTGCAGCGCTGGATCCTCGGCGTGCTCACCGAGATCGCCGCCGCCGTCGCGGACCGCCCGACGGTGCGCGAGCGGCTGGTCGAGGGGTTCGTGCGCGCGGTGCTGCTGGTCCGCACCGACCCGCTGGTCGGCCGGTTGCTGCACAGCGAGCCGGAGACCTTCCTGCCGCACCTCACCACCGAGGGCGCCCCGATCCTCGCCGCCTGCCGGGAGTTCCTGGCCGCCCAGTGCCGCGCGCTGCAGCCCGACTTCGAGGCCGACGCCGCCGCGGAGATCGCGCTGCGGCTGGCGCAGTCCGTCGTGCTCACCCCGGACGGCTGGTTCGACCTGCGCGACGAGGCCGCGCTGCGCGCCTTCGCCGACCGCTACCTGGGCCCGCTCACCCGGTGAACCGGGGGCTGGTGCCGGAGGCCGCGGGTACGGCATGATCCGCAGCGAATGCACACGCAGAGGGAAGGATTCGGGTGCGGAAAACCCTGATCGTCGCGGTACTGATCGCGCTGCCGGTACTCGCGGGCTGCGGCGGCGAGGAGGCGGCGCCGGAGCTGAGCGCCGCCGACATCTCGAAGTCGCTGCAGGAGAAGGGGCTGAGCGACGCCGCGCTGGCCGACTGCGCCGCGAAGGTCTTCGTCGACGCCGGGATCTCGCAGGCCGGGCTGCGCACGCTGATCAGCGATGACCAGGCCGCCGTGCAGGCCGACCCGGAGAACATGGGGATGAGCCCGGAGGACGCCGCCAAGTCCCGCGAGGCGCGCGGCAAGATCGGCACCGAGTGCGTGGTCACGCGCTGAGAAACGGATTCCGATCCGCCTGAACGCAACGGGTGAGGCGGTGGCCGGGCTCGGTCATCGTTGGCTGCATGACCTCCACCCAGTCGCAGCAGACGACAGACGCCGAACTCGACCGGATCTTCCAGCCGATCTTCGCGCGGATCGCCGACGGCGCGGTCGAGCGCGAAGTGGACCGCAGGCTCGCCTACGACGAGGTGGCCCAGCTGCGCGCCGCCCGCTTCGGCGCGCTGCGGGCGCCGGTGGAGTCCGGCGGCTACGGCGCGAGCGTGCGGCAGCTCTTCCGGCTGCTCATCGACCTGGCCGCGGCGGAGTCGAACCTGCCGCAGGCGCTGCGGGTGCACTTCGTCTTCGTCGAGGACCAGCTGCTCGCCGAGCCGGGGCCGGTGCGGGACGAGTGGCTGCGCAGGGTCGGCGAGGGGACGCTGGTCGGCAACGCCATCACCGAGCCCGGCGTCGGCGCGGTGGATCGGTATCGGACCCGGCTCACCAAGCGCGGTGCCGACTGGGTGCTGGACGGCACCAAGTACTACAGCACCGGCTCGCTCTACGCCGACCACATCCTGGTCGCCGCCGACCGGGACGGCGAGCGGCTCGGCATCCTGGTCGACGCGAACGCCGACGGGGTCAGGCAACACGACGACTGGGACGGCTTCGGGCAGCGGCTCACCGCCAGCGGCACCACCGAGTTCACCGGCGTCGTCGTGCCGGAGGACCGGATCCTCGGCCCCGGCTACGGCAACCCCGGCGCCACCTACTCCACCGGCTACCTGCAGCTCTTCCAGCTCGCGGTGCTGGCCGGGATCGCCGCGCGCGCCGAGCGCGACACCCGCGAGTGGGTCGCGCGGCGCACCCGCGGCTACACCCACTCCGCGGGCGACCTGCCGCGCCACGACCCGCTGGTCCAGCAGGTGATCGGCAGGCTCTCCGCCGCCGCCTACACCGCGCGCGCCACCGTCCTCGCCGTCGCCGACGAGCTGGACCGCGTGCTCGCGGCGGGCGCCACCGACGAGCAGGACCTGGTCGCCGTCGAGCTCGCCGCCGCGCAGGCCCAGCTCGGCGTGATCGAGACCGTGCTGCCCGCCACCTCGCTGCTCTTCGAGGTCGGCGGCGCCTCGATCACCTCGGAGAAGCTGCGGCTGGACCGGCACTGGCGCAATGCCCGCACCATCTCGGTGCACAACCCGGCCATCCAGAAGGCGCGCGCCATCGGCGACCACCTGCTGAACGGCACCGAGCTGCCCTTCGCCTGGAGCGCGGGCGAGCGGAAACCCACGAGCGACCTCACGCGCTGAGCGAGGCGACGAAAACCGCCGCCAGCCCCTCCAGCCCGGCCCGGTCGACCTCGTCGAACCGGCCGGGCTTCGGGCTGTCCAGGTCCAGCACCCCCACCACCTCTCCGCCGCGGCGCAGCGGGATCACGATCTCCGACCGGCTGTCCGCGTCGCAGGCGATGTGCCCGGGGAAGGCGTGCACATCCGGCACCACCTGCGTCTCTCCGGTGGCCGCCGCGGTCCCGCACACCCCGCGCCCCCACGCGATCCGCACGCACGCGGGCTTTCCCTGAAATGGTCCGACGACCAGTTCACTACCCTGTGTGAAATAGAAACCGGCCCAATTCAAATCCGGCAGGGCGTGGAATATCAATGCCGCCAGATTCGCGGAATTGGCTACTCGGTCGGTTTCTCCGGCGAGCAGCGATTCGGCCTGTTTTCGCAGCTGGCGGTACTGTTCGGCCCGGTCGCCGGTGAGTTCGGTGCTTTCGAACGACATACCGCCGATGGTAAAGCTACTACCCGGCAATAGCCGGAATCCATTCTCCCTGATCGCAATACTCCAGCCCCGTCCGCGCCGCCCGCACCATTCCGGGTATGACATCGACTACCTCCTCCACCCCCGGCACCCGCAGCGCGGCGATCGTGGGCGCCGGGCAGACCGGTGTCACGGCGGCACTCGGCCTGCTCGACGCCGGGTTCGACGTGACTCTCTACAGCGACAAGGACCAGCGCGCGCTGCGCGACGACGTCCCGGCCACCGGCACCGCGCTGGAGTTCGGCGAGGTGCAGCAGGCCGAGTCCGCGCTCGGGCTGGACAGCTACACCGGCCGCGCGCCGAGGCACACCGGGCTCAGCGTGCGGATCGCCGGTCCGGGCCCGGAGCGCCCCGAACTCATCGGCTTCGACGGCACCTTCGACGGCTACGTCGGCGTCGCCGTCGACACCAGGCTCAAGGCCGACGAGCGGCTCACCGAATTCCGCCGCAGGGGCGGGAACTTCGTGGTCGAGGCGGTGACCCGGGAGACGCTGGACGGCATCGCGGGCAGGCACGACCTCACCCTGGTCGCCACCGGCAAGGCCGGGCTCGTCGACCTCTTCCCGGTGGACAGCGCCCGCACCGTCTACGACGAGCCGCAGCGCACCCTGCTCGCGCTCACCGTAGGCGGGCTCGGCGCGGGCCGCGACGTCTTCGCGCACCGCAGCCCGGCGGGCGGCGCGCACAGCCTGTTCTCCATCGTCGCCGACCAGGGCGAGGCCTGGTGGGGGCCCTACCTGCACAAGGACGTCGGCTGGACCTGGGCCTTCATCGGCTGGGCGCGCCCTGGCAGCGACTGGGAGCAGCGCTTCGCCGCCGCCGACTCCGCCGAGTCCGCGCACGCGATCGTGCAGCAGCTCTACCGCGACTACCTGGAGTGGGACCTGCCCGAGGTGCTCGCCACCAGGCACCTCACCGAGGATCCGCACTCCTGGCTCAAGGGGGCCGTGCGTCCGGTGGTCCGCGAGGGCGTCGGGCACACCGCGAGCGGCCACCCGGTCGGCGCGCTCGGCGACACCGCGGTCGCGCACGACCCGGTCGCCGGGCAGGGCGCGCAGGGCGGGCTGGTGCAGGCGCAGCGGCTGGTCGCCGCCGCGGCCGTGCACGACGGGCCGTTCGACGCCGCCTGGCTGGGCGCGCGGTACGCGGACTTCCTCGCCTACCGCGCCGAGGCCGCCGCCAAGGTCACCCGGCTCTTCCTCAGCGACCCCGAGTTCGGCGAGATCGGCAATGCCTTCTTCGCCGCCGCCGCGGTCCACCCGAAGTTCGCCTCCGCGCTGGTCGGGCTGCTGCACCGGCCGCAGCCGTTCGCCGAGATCGACTCGGCCGACGACGCCGTCGCCTACATCTCCCGGATCACCGGCGAGGACGCGGGCGAGCTGCTCGCGAAGTTCGCCCCGGCGGGCCGTTTCGCGCGGTCCGAGTACCAGGCGGACCTGACTCCGGCCTGACGTTTTCCGGCACCGGCGATCGGATCGCGGGGATTCAAAACCTCGGTTGAACCGGTCGCCGGTGCTGACATGGAGAAAGACCCCGGACACAGGGAGCACACGTATGACCACCGAGAAGATCGCCGAGCAGGTCCGGTTCGCCTACTGGGTACCCAACGTCAGCGGGGGGCTGGTGACCAGCGACATCGAACAGCGCACCAGCTGGGATTTCGAGTACAACAAGAAGCTGGCGCAGACCGCGGAGAACAACGGCTTCGACTACGCGCTCTCCCAGGTGCGCTACACCGCCTCCTACGGCGCCGAGTTCCAGCACGAATCGACCTCGTTCAGCCTCGCGCTGCTCGGCGCCACCGAGCGGCTGAAGGTGATCGCCGCCGTGCACCCCGGGCTCTGGCACCCGGCGGTGCTGGCCAAGTTCGGCGCCACCGCCGACCACCTCTCCAACGGCCGGTTCGCCATCAACGTGGTCTCCGGCTGGTTCGCGGGCGAGTTCAAGGCGCTCGGCGAGCCGTGGCTGGAGCACGACGAGCGGTACCGCCGCAGCGCCGAGTTCCTCGAGGTGATCCGCAAGATCTGGACCGAGGACGAGGTGAACTACGGCGGCGATTTCTACCGCATCCGCGACTTCACGCTCAAGCCCAAGCCGCTGAACACCCCGGAGCGCCCCAACCCCGAGCTCTTCCAGGGCGGCAACTCCAGCGCGGCCCGCCGCAACGGCGGCTACTACGCCGACTGGTACTTCTCCAACGGCAAGGACTTCGACGGCGTCACCGAGCAGCTCACCGACGTGCGCGGGCACGCCCGCGAGCGCAACCGCGAGGTGAACTTCGGCCTGAACGGCTTCATCATCGCCCGCGACACCGAGAAGGAGGCGCGCGAGACGCTGCGCGAGATCATCGCCAAGGCGAACAAGCCCGCCGTCGAGGGCTTCCGGGACGCCGTGCAGCAGGCGGGCGCCGCCACCGGCGACCGCAAGGGCATGTGGGCCGACTCCACCTTCGAGGACCTGGTCCAGTACAACGACGGCTTCCGCACCCAGCTCATCGGCACCCCGGAGCAGGTCGCGGAGCGCATCGTCGCCTACAAGAAGCTCGGCGTCGACCTCATCCTCGGCGGCTTCCTGCACTTCCAGGAGGAGATCGAGTACTTCGGCGCGCACGTGCTCCCGCTGGTGCGCGAGCTGGAGGCCGCCGAGCAGCCGGTGGCGGTGAGCTGATGACCGCGGTCGCCGCCGACCGGATCGGCTCGGCGGAGTGGGCGTTCGCGGTCGCCGCCGAGCTGGCGGCGGAGTTCGGCCCCGGCGCGGCGGGCCGGGACCGGGAGCGCACCCTTCCGCACGCCGAGATCGCTCGGTTGGCGGCCAGCGGGCTGCTCGCCGTCACCGTCCCCGCCGAGCTGGGCGGCGCCGACCTGCCGCCGAGCGCGGTGGCCGAGGTGGTGCGGGTGCTCGC
This sequence comes from Nocardia sp. NPDC057353, assembly GCF_042667085.1. Classification (NCBI taxonomy): domain Bacteria; kingdom Bacillati; phylum Actinomycetota; class Actinomycetes; order Mycobacteriales; family Nocardiaceae; genus Nocardia; species Nocardia sp. NPDC057353. The sequence continues at coordinate 29,272 of NZ_JBHVAK010000049.1, read as the reverse complement.
CACCGCCGACCCGAACATCGCGCAGATCCCGCACAGCCACTTCGTCTACGTGAACCTGCTCAAGCTGGCGGGCTCCCCGCGGCAGCGCATCCGCTACCTGGGCGCGGTGCTCGAAGGCGCCGTGCTCGCCAATGCGCAGGCCGAGCGGAGCAGCAGCACCAGCGCGCGGATCTGTACGACGCTGCGCCCCGCGCCCGGCGGCTTCCGGGTGGACGGCACCAAGTTCTACTGCACCGGCTCGCTCTTCGCCGACATCATCGCGGTGCTCACCCGGCTGGACGACCCGGCGGGCAGCACCGGGCTGCCGGACGGCGAGTACGTCGCCTTCCTCCCGGCGAACACCCCCGGCCTGCACGTCCTGGACGACTGGGACGCGCTCGGCCAGCGCACCACCGGCAGCGGCACCGTCGAGTTCGACGGCGTCGCGGTGGAACTCGACCAGGTGGTCGCGCGGGCCGACGCGGTCAATGCCCCCACCGGCTACGGCGCCTTCGCCCAGCTGCTGCACGCCGCCATCGACGCCGGGATCGCGCGCGGCGCGCTGGACGCCGCCGCCCGCTTCGTCCGCACCGCCAGCCGCCCCTGGTTCGAGGCCGGGGTCGACCGGGCCGCCGACGACCCGCTGCTCATCCAGCGCTTCGGCGAGCTCACCGTCGAGGTGGTCGCCGCCGAGGCGGCGCTGGCCGCCGCGGGCGCCGCCGTCGACCGGGCCACCGGGCACACCCCGGCGCCGGGCAGCACCGACGCGGAGGCGTCCGGGCGCGCCTCGCTGGCCGTCGCCGCGGCCAAGGTGCTCACCGACCGCGCCGCGAACGAGGTCGCCGCCGCCGTCTTCGAGGTGGGCGGGACCCGCAGCGCGGGCGTCGCCACCGACCTCGACCACTTCTGGCGCAATGCGCGCACGCACACCCTGCACGACCCCGTGCGGTGGAAGTATCAGCACATCGGCCGCGCCCTGCTGCAGGGCACGCCGCCACCGCTGCACGGCGTCATCTGAACGTGCGGAAGGAGAGGACATGACCGTCACCGTCGTGGTCGGCAACCCCAAGCCGGCCTCGCGCACCCTGACCGCCGCGGTCCTGCTGGCCAGAGGTTTACGGCCGGGCGAGGAGCCCGCCGTGATCGACCTGGTCGAGTTCGGCGCGGGGCTGCTCGGCTGGGGTGATCCCGCGGTCACCGCGGCCAAGGAGCAGACCGCGGGCTCCGACCTGGTGATCTTCGCCAGCCCGACCTTCAAGGCCACCTACACCGGGCTGCTCAAGCTCTTCCTGGAGCAGTTCGACGGCGGCACCGGCCTGGCCGGGGTGGTCGCGGTCCCGCTCATGCTCGGCGCGGGGCCCGCCCACGCGCTCGCCCCGGACCTGCTGCTCAAGCCGGTCCTGACCGAGATCGGCGCGACCACCGCGCTACCCGGGCTCTACCTCGCCGACCGCACCTTCGCCGAGGACGGAGTCCTGACCGCATATACCGAGCGCTGGCGACCGGTGGTCGACGCGCTCACCCCTGGTACGGGAGTGACGAATCATGCATGACCTCTTCGAGTTCCCCGCCGACGGCTCCGGCCTGCGCCGCGCCTTCGCCAACTTCCCCAGCGGGGTGGTCGCGGTCGCCGCCGAGATCGACGGCACGCCGTACGGCCTCGCGGTGAGCACCTTCGTCCCGGTCTCGCTGGACCCGCCGCTGGTCTCCTTCTGCGTGCAGAACTCCAGCTCAACCTGGCCGCTGCTGACCAAGGCGGGCCACCTCGGGTTGAGCCTGCTCGGCACCGACCAGCAGGCCGCGGCGCGCGCTCTCGGTACTCGCGACGGCGACCGCTTCCACGGCTCCGAGCTGCACCGAGGCACCGGCGAGTCGATCTTCATCGACGGTGCATCGGCCTGGATCGAAGGGGTGCCGGAGGTGGAGGTGCCCGCGGGCGACCACAGCGTGGTCATCCTGCGGATCCACCGCATCGCCACCCGCGCCGACATCGAGCCCCTGGTCTTCCAGGGCAGCAAGTTCCGCAGGCTGCTCGCGAGTTAGCGGCAGACGCCCGCGGCGGCGATCCCCTCGCGGGGGTTGATGCCATCCAGGATGGTGCACGGGGTGCCGTCGGCGACCGGCACGAAGGCGATCGACAGCATGCGCGCATTGCCGCACTGCACGGTCGCGGGCCGGTAGCCGGTGGCCGCCTGACCCGCGTCGTAGGTGTAGCCCTGCGACTCGCACGCCGCCGTCGCGGCCTGCACGTACGCGTCGATCACCGGGTCCGCCGCGGCGTTCCCTGCCCCCGCCACGGTCAGCGCCGCGGCCGCGGCCGTTCCCACCAGCATCGCGATTTTCCTCATGGGCGGAAATAGTAAGCGGTCGAGCGCTTTTCACACGAATCCCGGTGTTGCCGGAACCGGTCAGGAATCGAGAAGCGCAGGTAGGCGCCGCGCTCGTAGCGTCGACGCCATGGAACTCAGCATCGACCAGACCTTCCTCCCGCACACCGACCCCGACGCCGCGCTCAGCTTCTACCGCGACGCCCTCGGCTTCGAGGTCCGCGCCGACATCGGCAGCGGCGCCATGCGCTGGATCACCGTCGCCCCGCCCGGCGCCACCTCCATCGTGCTCTACCCCGTCGACGGCGACCCCGACCTCGCCGCCGACGAGCGCGCCGCCATCGCCGCCATGATGACCAAGGGCACCTACGCCCGCATCCACCTCGCCGCCCCCGACCTCGCCGCGGTCTTCGACCGGGTCCAGGCCGCCGGCGCCGACGTCGTCCAGGAGCCCACCGACCAGCCATGGGGCATCCGCGACTGCGCCTTCCGCGACCCCGCGGGCAACCTCGTCCGCATCAACCAGAAGGGCTGAACCCCATGTCCCTCTCGCTCTGGTTCCAGCGCAAGATGAACGCCCGCACCGCCACCCGCATCCGCCGCAAGGGCGGCTCCATGATGGGCATGGAGGTCCTCATCCTGCACACCGTCGGCCGCAAATCCGGCGCACCCCGCGAAACCCCCCTCAGCTGGTTCGCCGACGGCGCGGATCGCCTGGTCATCGCCTCCGGCGGCGGCGACCGCAACCCGGATTGGTACGCCAACTTGCGCGCCAACCCCTCGCAGGTCGCCGTAGAACTTCACGGCGAACCGGTCACCCCGGTCGTCGCCACCCGGCTCGACGGTGCCGATCGGGAGCAGGCGTGGGCGCGGATCGTCGAGGCACAGCCGCGGTACGCCAAGTACCAGAAGAAGTCGGACCGCCAGTACCCCTTGGTCCGCCTCTCCCATCATGACAATGTGTAATGAGGGATGATTGAGACCGCGTCTCACGTCGTAGATCGTCCGCCCGGCGTGGGCATGTAATGAGTAGTGGTGCATGATGTCTGGTCGTGGTCGATGCGTTGTCACAGCGATTTGGTGCCGGACGGGTTCTGGGCGCTGGTCGAGCCGTTGCTGCCGAGGTTCGAGGCCCGCGCCCAGGGTGCCGGGACCGCGCCGGTCGATGAGCGAGCGTTGTTCACCGCGGCCGTGTTAGTGCTGACTAGCGAGTGTGCGTGGCGGATGCTGCCGGTGAGCCATCGGTGCGCTGTAGGAACCGAGACTCCAAACGACGGCGCTGGCGAAGCTCAACCGGCCCACATGAGACACGATCTAATGTTTACCTGCACTGATAGTAGCTTCTGGCATCGACGAATGCAGCGTCTAATCCGGTAGTGAAAATGTTCAGTGGATTGTGTACGCAGAAATTGTTGTCCAAGCGCCGCATTGATACGTGCGAGTGTAAATCGTCTGCTGTGGAGCCAGTCCTGGACATTATGCGTCGAAGATCGGGTGTTGCGAGCAGACTGCTGCTAATGCGCAAACTTGTCGAGGCGCGCCAACTCGGTTATCGGCGTCATAGGACTCGCACTGACGCTATGACCGTGCAGCCGCCTTCCCGCGGGACTAGTGTTGATCGTGGGACTCCTCGGATCGAACCGTGTCCACAATTTGCGCACGCAGTTGAAGAATCAACCAACTGATGCGCTAGGCATCTTAGAAAAGTAGGGCGGCATGGAATTCGGCCGTGTTCATCGCCGACAGCGACTGCTAGAACATCCGTGACTACCCAACGCCCCGGATATGCTGCGAATTGAGCTACCAATCGGAAAGCAAGAATATTGCCTCCCGCCGGTTGGTCCAAGCCCGAGCGGGCACGTTTCCGGGCGGACGATTCGGAAGGTCTGGCGTGCATGCGGGCTGCGCGCGATAGTACAGCGGTTGCGACGACCGAGGGTCGGCGGCGCACGAAACTCGCCTACGCAACCTGAATTCGATCCGACGCCGCTCTTTGAGGCTGCGCACGACCTACAGATAGTACCTGGGAATGGTAGCGCTAATAGAAAGAGAAGGACCTGCTAGGCCTTCCAGGCATAGTAAGTCTGCTCAACCGCCGCGTTCAAAATCTGGGTTGCTATATCGTCCATCATCCAAAGCACATGGTGCGACAAGTCATCCCATTCGGTCCTCTTGATAAAACTATACTCACCGTGTGCAATTCTATTGCGGGCAGCTACCAATTGCTCGTTTATCAAGTCTTCATATTCGTTGTATCTCTCTGAGTCGCATCCTACCGAAGTGAGTATCTCTACTAGGACCGGAAAAGAGAGGTTGGATTCTGTCCGGACTGCATCGCTATGAGTGGGTATGTTTGCGCGATCCGTTGCTCGTTCGCGAATCAAGCGCACTATTTCGGCGTGGAGGCTCGTCTTCTTGGCGCGGGCTGCACTAGTCATTGTACCCCTGATGGCCAACGCTGCCAGTTCAGGACGGAGTTGCTGCATAGTAAGTCTTCGTGTGGCGAGAAATCCCAAGTACGACGTGCAAGTGTTTTTTACGAAGCCTTCCCAGTGGCCATATAGAAGAGCGACTGATGATCTGAGGAGAGCTTTTTGGAATTCGGCACTAACCTTGTCGATTTGAGAAGTAAATAGTACTATCTCGCGCCTTCGCCACGCCAAGTCATCGTATATGAGGTCATACAAAGCTTCGACGGTGGAAGCTTTGCCGGTCATATCTTGAAGTAGCTCCGAGCTTCGGGAAGGGTCTTAGCGAGTCGCGTGGAAGGCCGAATTCCACCCCGGGATCCAGCCCTGAAATTGTCATTTGACCACCATTGTTGGATGTGTGCTTGCACAGCCCCAGGTCGGCGGCCTTCGCGTCTCTCCCACTTGTCGATATTTTCTCCGATTCCAATAGAAATCGTTTCGAACGCTGAGACTGAGAAGGCGCCAAGAAAGCGGCCTCGATCATATTTTTTGAACGAGTCTTCACCCAAGGTGTCCCTTAGTAGCGTGAAGGTTCTCTTGAAGCGAGAAGCCTCGTCGCCACGATCAAAGCCATGCGAGTCGATGGTTTCGAATATTTTGTCTGATAGAAAAGTATCAAGATTCTCGATTCCGCGCAGTTCGGCTTCTCCCGATCGTAAAAGCGCGAAGAATCGACATACCAATTCCATGTCGTACGCTTCTTGAAGGAGGCGGTCTGTGATCGGGATGGTGTCTTTGAATTCTTCGCTAGTGCGCAGACCTTCAAGCCATTTGTAGAGTGAAGCGTCCCGCATCAGTAGTTGAGTATTCCTGATCTCTTGGGCTGATAGAGGACTTCCTCCGGTATTGAGTCTATCGAAAAGCTCAAACTTAGAGTTCTCGTTACTTTCTGGGAGGAGGATCTTCACATCTAGTTTTGCTCGTTTAAGGGCGAGACGCTGGCCGGGTGTGAACGAGTGTGAGGCATTAGCTGTGTCTTCTTCGTACGCCATGCCCTTTAAGGAAGGTAAGTATTTGGTTCCGACGAGCACGCTTGGGGGGTCCAGTTCTTTAGTGGACTCGTTGCGTAGCTCTCCCATAAACTCCAAGATTGTGCTAATTCGTTGGAGGCCATCGATTACCTCCCAAATCCCGTCGTCGCGCTGCATCACGAAGATCGAAGGAACGGGTATCCCAAGTAATAAACTCTCGATCAACCGGGCTTTTTGGGAAATATCCCATCGGAAAAGACGTTGGAATTCGGGCCTGATGACGATCTCGGAGTTTCGATACAAGTTGGCCACTTCGCCTACAGACATGGCCAAGGCGTCGGAACGGATCGTTTGGCGCGCGGCTTCGATCTGATCCTGCAGCGATGTCAACCGAACTCCTAGGTAAGGGTAGTTGAGGTTCTGATGCTTCCATTATGCCGAAATACGCCTTGAGCGTAGCGGTAGGAAGCTCGCCTCCGGATTCTGCTAAATCCCGGTTAGCTCTGCCAGTCTATGGTTGCATCGCTGCCATATGCCATCAGGGCGGTGGAGCCGATGACGGGAATCGAACCCGCGCCATCTGCTTGGGAAGCAGAAGTTCTACCATTGAACTACATCGGCGTGCGCCCGAAGCGCGGTTGCCAGCGTAGCAGATCTGCCCCCCAACGATGCAAATCCCCCGGTTGTGTTGATGGGGTGATCCCGTCCTTGAGCGCGATCGCCGAGGGCGGTTCAGGCGCCCGGCGTGTCGTCTGTGCTGGACCGATGTCGGGGAAGGCCCCGCCGCGAAACGCTGCGCTGATGGTGACGCCGCTGATGATCGTGGCTACCTACGTAGGCGTGCTGTACTGGAGCCGATCCGTGTACTGCACCACCGATTTCGCCGATGCGGTCGCGCGCGCCCGCCCGTGCTGAGCGCGAGTTCGGTCGTCGCGTGAGCGCGCCGTGTGGCTTCCGTGTCGCGATGAATCAGCGGCGCCCGGGCACGGTCCGAGCCGTTGGCGACGGCCTGAACTGCACCGCCACGCGATGTGGGTTTGCGGCGCCCCGCCCACGGTGATTACATCGCCACCCGGCACCACGGCGCGGTTCAGCACGAACCAGTTCCACTAGACCTGGCATCTGCTGCCCGACCCGTATGGGGCCCCGCTCCACCAGGCCAGGCCAGGCACGGTCGTACTGATCGACCGCCCTTCCAGCCAGCCAGTTTGCTCGGGTCGCGCGCGGGTTGGCGATTTCGCTGTCCGGGATCTACGGCGGTGTGCAGCCTTCCGGCGCAGGAAGGTCGGGCAGCGGTGGGTCATCGCCCACGCGGTCCTGTTCTTCGTGCTGATGATCTGGATCTGCGTCGACCTGAAAGCCATCAATCTGCTCCTGCCCGGCTGGCCCGCGCTGATCTTCCTATTCGCGGTCAGCGGCTCCACCTCCCGATGGGTCGAGTACGCCCCTCAGCGGGCCTGCCCCTCGGACGGGCAGCTCCAGCGTGGCGCGTCGGGGCCGATGACGCATCCCCCGAGCACGATCTCCCCCCGTTCGGCGCGCGCGAGCGCTTCCCGGGACGGGCGGCCGTACAGGATCGGCGTCATGGGCGCACCGCAGTGCGGGCACGGCGGCCCGCTGACCTCCGTCACGGCCTCCGACGGCGGCCCCGCCAGCAGGTCGAGGGAGAGCGAGGCGATGTCGAAGACCTCCCCGGGCTGCGGGACGTCGAGGTAGAACCACGCGGTGTTGTCCGCTACCCGGTATCCGTGGGCTCGGATGCGAGCCTCCCCCCGCCGCCCCCGCATCTCCGCGAGCCGCACGGAGAAGAGCCGGATCCCTGGTAGCGGTGCGCCGAGCGGTGGGTGCGGCGTCGCAATCCCGGCCTCGGCCACCTCCGGCTCCGCGTGGAACACCGGCCACTCCCGGAAGTGCGCGACGACCTCCAGCGGGACGGTCGCGATCGCATAGAGATGCAGCGGCCCGTCGCCGAGGTTTTCGACACCGATCGAAAACTCGATAGACCCGTCCTGGACGCAATAGGAATCGGCGAATACGCGGAACTCTGCTCCCGAGATCAGCTCCAGTACTTCCAGGTCGAGCTCGAACGCCGGAGCGCCACCCGGCCACTCCTCCGGCTCGGTCAGTGTCATCCCCATCGCTCCCCCTTCATCCCCGACTCGCTCCCGCCCGGTTGATCACATGATCGGCCGAGGACCGACAGGCCCATCGTCGTTGAAGGTGCTGCACTCTGCCGGCGAATATCGTGGGACGGTGCGAATAGCTGCCGACACCTCCGAACTGCCAACGGTGAACGGCGCGAGAGTGGCCGTGGTGCAGTCCAAGTGGTACCGGGACCAGGTGGACCGGATGGCGGACGCCTGCCGCGTGACATTGCGTGCGGCGGGCTGCGTGGAACCAACGACACATATCGTGCCGGGCGCGCTGGAGATGCCGCTGGCCGTGACGCTGCTCCTGCGAAGCGACCCGACCCTCGATGCGGTGATCTGCCTCGGCGCGGTCATGAAGGGCGACACCTACCACTTCGAAATGGTGGTCGACGCCTGCGGCCGCGGTCTCGCGGAGGTAGCCCGCGAATATCTGACGCCGGTGATCAACGAGGTGCTGCCGATCACCGACCTCGCCGACCTGGACAAACGGTCCCAGCCGGACGGTTTCAACAAAGGAGTCGAGGCGGCCGCCGCGGCGGTCGAGTTCATCGCGTGGCGCCGCGCGCTGCCCGCAGCTCCTTGAGCAGCCCGACCCCGGCCCCCGCCTCCGGCGTCTCCACCAGCATCGGCACCTTCCGCAGCACCGGCGACCCGAACAACCCCGGCAGCGGCGCGGTCCCGAGCACTCCGGTCCCGAGCGACGCATGCCGATCTCGTTTCGACCCCCGCACATCCTGACTGTCGTTGACGTGCAACAGATCCAACCGCCCGACATCCCTGGCCAGCTCGCGCAGCACCTTGGTCAACCGGGACGGCGTGGAGAGATTCTCCCCGGCCGCATGCAGATGGCACGTATCAAGGCACAGCCCGACCCGTTCGTCACCCAGCGCCGCGAAGTACTCGACGGTGCTCGCACTGTCGGATGCCAGCGCGGCCCCACCACCCGCGGTGGGTTCGATGAGCAACCGCGGCCCGGCAGGCGCGGCGTCGAGCAGCGGCCCGAGCACGTCGGGGAGCCGCCGCAAGGCTTCGTCCCGGAAATCCGGGGTGATGGACGACCCGGCATGCAGGATCACACCGAGCGCCCCGACAACAGCGGCTCGTCGTAGACATTCGGCAAGCGCAGCAACCGAATTGGCCAGCACAACGGAATCGGGCGACCCGACATTCAGCAGGTACGGCGCGTGGATGTACACCGAAACCCCGACCTCACCGCAGTAGTCCCGAAAAGCGGAAGCATCCGCCACGTCGAGCGCAGGCGCCTTCCACCCCCGCGGATTCCCGGAGAAGAACTGAACGACCTCCGCCCCGATCTCCCGGGTCTCCCGCACCCCGGTCTTCATCAGCCCCCCGGAAACCCGGATGGCCGCACCGATCGGCGCCATCAGAAAACGCTGTACCCGCCGTCGATGAGCAGCGTGTCAGCGGTGTGGAACGCACTCGCGGGACTCGCCAGGTACACCGCCACGGACTCGAAATCCTGCGTGGTACCCCACCGCCCGACCGGAACCCGCGGCTGCACCCGCTCCCGGAACCGATCCCAGGCGAAGATCCCCTCGGTCATCGGCGTCTCCACCCACCCGGGCAGCACCGAGTTGGCCCGCACCCCGTGCCGCGACAATTCGACGGCGATCGAGTTCATCATGGCGATCAGCCCCGCCTTCGAAGCGGCGTACGACTGCCCGCGCGCTGGCCCCTGCCGAGCGGCGAGGCTCGCGGTCCCGACCAGGCTCCCGCCGTCCCCCTGGGCGACGATCACCTTGGCGGCCTCCCGCAGCGTGACGAAGGCGGCATCCAGATTGATCGAGGTCACCGACCGGAAGTCGGCCAGGCTGGTCTCCAGGAACGGACTGCTGGTCTGCGGAACGCCTGCGTTCACGAAGCAGGAGTCGATCCGCCCGAGCTCGGCCGCGGCCCGCCCGATGGTGTCGACGACCTGCTGCTCCTCGCCGACGTCACAGGCCAGCGCGAGCACCTCCCCGCCGAACCCGCGCAGCTCCGCGGCGGCGGCCTCGTTGCGCTCGACATTGCGCCCGATCACGCAGACCGCGGCGCCCGCACGGGCCAGGCCGCGGGCGAACCCGAGCCCGATCCCGGAGTTGCCGCCGGTGATCACGGCCACGTGGCCGCTCAGGTCGAACGGGTTCGAGTCGGTCATCGGCACAACCTCCGGTCGCTGGCGAATACCGGCGGGACGGGCGCGCCGGTGAACAGGTGCGAGGATATCTGCCTCGTCATCGCACCCGGGGCGAGCCGCCCGGATCGGCCGGGCGATACGCTCACCCGGTGCTGCTCTCCGATCGTGACCTGCGCGCCGAGATCGCCGCCTGCCGGCTCGGCGTCGAGCCGCTGCTGGAGAACGCCATCCAGCCGTCGAGCATCGATATCCGCCTGGACCGGCTCTTCCGGGTCTTCGACAACTCCCGCTACACCCACATCGACCCGGCGAGGCAGCAGGACGAGCTGACCAGCCTGGTCGAGCCCGCGGAGGGCGAGCCCTTCGTGCTGCACCCCGGCGAGTTCGTGCTCGGCTCCACGCTCGAGGTGTGCTCGCTCCCCGACGACCTGGCGGGCCGCCTGGAGGGCAAGTCCAGCCTGGGCAGGCTGGGCCTGCTCACGCACTCCACCGCGGGCTTCATCGACCCCGGCTTCAGCGGGCACATCACGCTGGAGCTCTCCAATGTGGCGAACCTGCCGATCACGCTCTGGCCGGGCATGAAGATCGGCCAACTCTGCCTCTTCCGGCTGAGCAGCCCGGCCGAGCACCCGTACGGCAGCGCGGCCGCGGGCTCCAAGTACCAGGGCCAGCGCGGCCCGACGCCGTCCCGCTCCTACCTGAACTTCCCGCTCCCGCCCGCCGTCGTCGAGGCCACCGAGGGCCGCTAGGCGGTCGCGGCCAGCGCGGTGCGCAGCACGGTGGAGAGCGCGGGCAACGCCACCTCCCGCTCCGGCGGGATCACCCAGTGGCACCCCTCCCTGGTCCACCGCCCGAACCCGGTGGGCAGCATGACCGCGCTGCCGACCCCGGGCAGCCCGATGTCGTTGCGGCCGAGCGATTCCAGCACCCGCGGCCCCGGCGCGATATCCGGCTCGGCCAGGAAGCTCCAGCGGATCTGCCTGGCCAGCACGGGACCCCTCGACCCGTGCCGATCCAGCGCGGCCCGCACCCGGTGCGCGCGCACGGCGGGGACGTGCACCACCCCGATCCGGCCGCCGATCGGCAGCATGAGGTACCCGCCGCGTTCGACCACCGGGAGCCCGTACGCTTCGCGGTAGTAGGTCACCCAGTCGTGCACGGTGACCGGTTCGTCGACGCCCATGGCCGCCTCCTCGCCTGCCATGCGTCCCAGAATGGCGCGGCGCGCGCACCCCGGGCAGCGCACCCGCGCCAGCGCACCGCTGCCCCTCCGCTGCCCCACCGGCACTGCCACTGATAGCGATTGCGAATTCCCTGTGGCCGCACCCACAAACCGCCCGTACCCTGGGATGGAGAGTTCGTGCGGGAAGGGATGGCATCGTGGTCCGGCACTGGTCAGGAAGAGAGGCCCGGGCCCTTCGCGATGCCAAGCGCATGAGTATCCGGGAGTTCGCCGCCCATCTCGGCGTGCACGAGCGCCTGGTGTCGAAGTGGGAGGCCGGCGGCGCCCGGGTCCGCCCACGGCCGATCAATCAGGCCGCGCTGGATACCTCCCTCGCCAGGTCCGACGATGTCGTGCGGGCGCGTTTCGCGGCGCTGATCGAGCACTCGCGGGAGGAACGCCCGTCCGTTCCCACGGCGAAGGCCGACGATCAGCAGCCCGACGATCAGCAGCGTGCTCGCGCCGGAGCGCGCATCGGGTATTCCAGCGACGCCGAGCTGCTCGCGCTGATAGACGCGGGCGCACTGAGAGGCGATGCGCTGACTGTGGTTTCGGAGAGGGATCTGATCATGGCTGCTGCCCACGAGGCCAGCGAACACGCGGGCCGGGCCGAGACCACGAACGTGGGCCCGACCACGCTGGAACAGCTCGACGCCGACGTCGCGCGCATCGCCAACGACTACGTGCACGTGCCGCCGGTGCCGATGGCGGTCGAGATGATGCGGGTGCGCCGCCGGGTCTACCGCTTGCTGGAGGGGCGCCAGCAGCCCGCCGACACCGACCACCTCTACCTGCTCGCGGGCATCCTCTCCGGCCTGCTCGCCAATGCCAGCACCGACCTCGGGCACTACGACGCGGCGGGCGACCAGGTGCGCGCCGCCTGGGCCTACGGCGAGCTGTGCAGGCACAACGGCCTGCGCGCCTGGACCCGCGGCATGCACGCGCTGGTCGAGTACTGGTCGGACCGGCCGCGCCGCGGCGTCGAGCTCGCCCGCAGCGGCCTCGACTACGCGGATTCGCCGACCGCGCGGGTGCGGCTGCTGAACATCGAGGCGCGGATCTGGTCCCGCCTGGGCAGCGCGGACGACGTCGAGCGCTGCATCCGGGCCGCCGAGGAGGCCAAGGCGGGCGCGGGCACCGACCTGCTGCACGACGAGATCGGCGGCGTCTTCGGCTTCGGCGCGGCCAAGGCGCAGTACTACGCGGGCGCCACCCTCATCGATCTCGGCCGCGCCGACCCGGCGCTGGCCGCCACCGAGCAGGCCATCGAGCTGTACGCGAACGGGCCGTCGCACCAGCGCTCCTACGGCGCCGAATCGCTGGCCCGGGTCGACAATGCCACCGCGCACCTGGTGAACGGCAGCCTGGACGGCGCCGCCGAGGCGCTGCAGCCGGTGCTCGCGCTCGCCGAGGACAAGCGGATCAAGCAGCTGCAGGAGCGGCTCGGCGGGGTCCGCCGCCGGATCGCCGCGCCGCACTTCCGGGACGCCGCCGAGGCGCGCGAGCTGGACGAGCGGATCGAGGAGTTCTGCGCGAGCACCGCCGTCCGCGGCATCGCGGGAGGCCAGGGCTGACCTGCGAGGAGTCCAGTCCGGCGAAACAGGACCCTTTCGCTACCGGAGGGTAGCCGGGCCGGATATCCGGTTGCGGATGGTGGCACCATGGGACGGGTGAGCCCCAGTCATCCCGCCCCCCGTGTGCTCGAGCAGTCCACGAAGCTGCAGAACGTCGTCTACGAGATCCGTGGACCGGTGAACGCGCAGGCGGCACGGCTGGAGGCCGAGGGGCACCGCATCCTCAAGCTCAATATCGGCAACCCGGCGCCGTTCGGCTTCGAGGCCCCCGACGTGATCATGCGCGACATCATCGCCGCGCTGCCGAACGCGCAGGGGTACTCCGAGTCGAAGGGGATACTGCCCGCCCGCCGCGCCATCGTCACCAGGTACGAGCTGGTCCCCGGCTTCCCCGAGCTCGACGTCGACCACGTCTACCTGGGCAACGGCGTCTCCGAGCTGATCACCATCACCATGCAGGCGCTGCTCGACAACGGCGACGAGGTCCTCATCCCGGCGCCGGACTACCCGCTCTGGACCGCCATGACCAGTCTGGCGGGCGGCACCCCGGTGCACTACCTCTGCGACGAGGCGAACGGCTGGCAGCCGGATATCGCCGACATCGAGGCCAAGATCACCGACCGCACCAAGGCGCTGCTGGTGATCAACCCGAACAACCCGACCGGCGCCGTCTACTCGGCCGAGGTGCTGCAGCAGCTCGCCGACGTGGCCCGCAGGCACCAGCTGCTGCTGCTCGCCGACGAGATCTACGACAAGATCCTGTACGACGACGCCAAGCACATCTCGCTCGCCACCATGGCGCCCGACCTGCTCTGTCTCACCTTCAACGGCCTCTCCAAGGCGTACCGGGTGGCCGGGTACCGCTCCGGCTGGCTCGCCATCACCGGCCCCAAGGAGCACGCCGCCGGTTTCCTGGAGGGCATCGACCTGCTCGCCTCGTCCCGGCTGTGCCCGAATGTGCCCGCGCAGCACGCCATCCAGGTGGCGCTCGGCGGGCACCAGAGCATCGAGGACCTGATCCTGCCCGGCGGCCGGCTGTTGGAGCAGCGCGACGTCGCGTGGGAGCGGCTCAACATGATCCCCGGCGTCTCCTGCGTGAAGCCCAAGGGCGCGCTCTACGCCTTCCCTCGCCTCGACCCCGAGGTGCACGAGATCCACGACGACCAGAAACTCGTGCTCGACCTGCTGCTGCAGGAGAAGATCCTGATGGTCCAGGGCACCGGCTTCAACTGGCCGCACCACGACCACCTGCGCATCGTCACGCTCCCGTGGGCCCGCGACCTGGCCGTCGCGATCGAGCGCTTCGGCAACTTCCTGTCCTCGTACAGGCAGTAAATCCCCTGTTTGGCCCGGGTGAAACAAACTCCACGTATGGATAAAAGCGAGTTTTGAAGACTGACTAGCGCAAAACGAGGACGTTTGTGTACAGTGGGCCTCGGCACTTCGAGTGCCCGGTCGGATTGTCTACCCCCCCTGGACAATCCGGCCTTCGGGTCCGGCCGCCTACCCCCCTGGGCCGCCGGCTCGCGGGCGGCGGAGACATCCCCCTGCTCTCCGCCGCCCCTTCCCGAATTCCCTTTCCCGCCGCTCTCGCGGTACCCCTCCCGCAGGTCGCGGACATGACAACCACATCCTTTAAGCTCGCCCGGTGAGCGATCATCACCACCACCATCACGGCCACTCCGGCCCCATCGCGATCGGCGCGACCGCCGCCAGGGTGGTCGTCGGCCTGCTCGCCGCGATCGGCATCCTGGTGGTGGCGGGTGCGGTGCTGCTGTGGCCGAGCAAGCAGCACGTCGAGATCCCGCTGCCCATGCAGAACGCGGGCGGCGGCGCGGTGGAGACCGAGGCCGGGACGGTGGTCCAGCAGGACATCGGGCCCTGCGGCAGCCCCTCGATCGGCAAGGTCCTCGTCGACGCCCCCGAACCGCCGCGGACCAATGCCTACGAATGCCAGCGTTCGCTGATCAGCATCGACTCCGGGGTGCACCAGGGGAATCGCACGCTCTTCGAGATCGCACCCGGGCCCGGGCAGCCGGACCTGCGGGTCGGCGACAAGATCCGGATCGTCCGGCAGACGGACCCGTCGGGCACGCCGATGTACTCCTTCGACGACTACGCGCGCGGGATGCCGCTGACGATCATCGCGCTGGCGTTCGTGGTGGTGGTGATCGTGGTCGCGCGCTGGCGCGGGCTGCGTGCGCTGCTCGGCCTCGGCTTCGCCTTCGGCGTGCTGGTGGTCTTCATGCTGCCAGCGCTGTTGGACGGGAAGCCGGCCATTCCGGTTGCGCTGGTGGCGGGTTCGCTCATTTTGTATTCCGTGCTGTACCTCGCTCACGGGGTGAATCTACGTACCAGTTCAGCGTTGCTCGGCACGCTCACCTCGATGGTGGTGGCGGCGGTGCTGTCCTGGGTCACCATCAAAATGACCCGGATCACCGGGCTCTCCGAAGAGCAGAACACCAACGTCGCCACCTATTTGGAGCACGTCAGCATCACCGGGCTGCTGCTGGCCGGGTTCATCATCGGCTCGCTCGGCGTGCTCAACGACGTGACCATTACTCAGGCCGCGGCTGCCTTCGAAATGGCGGCGCTGGACGAGAAGGCGACGCGGCGGGAGATCTTCGCCGCCGCCATGCGGGTCGGGCGGGATCACATCGCCAGCACCGTCTACACGCTGGTGCTCGCCTACGCCGGTGGGGCATTGCCGCTGCTGCTGTTGTTCAGCGTTGCCGGGCGTTCGTTCAAGGATGTGCTGGTCGGGGATGCGGTGGCGATCGAGATCGCGCGGTCCGCGGTCGGTGGTATTGCTTTGGCGCTGTCTGTGCCGCTGACCACGATCATCGCCACGTTGCTGGCGCGGCCGTTCGGGGGGAAGAAGGAGCCGGTCCGCGCGGCTCGGCGGCCGGTCGATGCGAAGAAGCCTGCACGGGCCGGTTCGCGGACGCCCGGGCAGGGGACGGAGCGGGTCCGGCGGTCGGCCGGGGGTGCTCCTTCTCGGACCGACGAGTCCGGGCGGCGGCGGCCGATGAAGCCGAGTTCGTCCTGGGCGGATGCTCCGACGCCGCCGCAGGGAACGCGGGCGCCGACGCCCCCGCCGCAGGGGTGGCCGCGGAACGACGAGCCGCCGAGGTCGCGGCACTCGCGCGAGTAGGGCGGGTCTGCTCAGCCGAGCGGCAGTGGCAGATCCGGCACGTCGGGGTATCCGGCCAGCTCGGGCGCAGCGTCCCCCACTCGCCGCCGGCCCCACCGGCGATACCGGTCGTATTCACCATCCCACGTCGGGGCCGACCGGCACTTCACAAAGGTCGAGTCACGTTGTCCGAGGGTCCTTCAACCCATCGTGCAGATCCTGGTATTCGTTGAGAAACTCATGCAGCCCTACCGAGAAACTCAGGTCAGACGAGCCACCGTCTCTTTGAATTCTGTCGACGAGGTCGCCCAGAGCTACGACCCAGGCCCATGGAGTCCTGTGATACACGCGGTCGGGTTCGGTTTTCAAATTCGCTTTGACTGGCATGGCTACTGTGGCAACACGATTCCATATTCGACCATGATGTGCACAGATGTTGCGCAGCACCGATAGGCTCTGCAGAGTGCCTGCGGCAATCGTGAATGGCAGACCAAGCGACTTGGCTACTGGCTTCACGAGGTCGGGATCGCTGATCAACTCGAACATCTTCGAGACGGTGCCGAAGCTACATACCTCTAGAGCAGCCCATACAGGCACAGACTCACCAGACCGGTTGAACTTTACAATGTAAGGCTCCCGAGACTGATCTAAATCGCGTTTTATCCGTTCAAGCAGCTCAAGTGGTTCGTTGTCGCTCTTCCCTGAGGAATATGTAGATGCGTTCAGATATGCTTCCGGGGTGGCGAGGCCGAGTGCCAGCGCGTACGCGAAGCGGGCTCTGAACGTCACTTCAAGGATGCAAAGCCCATCGAACAACCAACGACGCAACTCGTCATCAAAAACATAGATGCGGCGGACAGCCTCGAAGGAAGAGCCAGGACGAAATAGGTTGTCTCCTCTACCGGGATTGCGCTGGAAATACCTCAGGTATCCCGAAAACCGGTAGTAACTGTGGTCGTGTAGAAACTGTCTGACCTGGCTCGGATCGGACCAGGTCAAGCCTCTTGAAGCCAACAGTTCCATCTGCTTCTCGAGCGTCAGCGCCGGTTTCAATTTCCCCTCTGAAGTCCCCCTGCAAAACAAAGCCCGCCGGTTTGAGGAAGCTTGCGCTCTAGCCTTGGCGGGGAATGTTGACTCCAAGCGTAGTTGACAACGGAGGCGCTAGCAAGCCTCCGGCTGACGCCAACCTGAAGCGCCCTTCAAGCGTATCGGCCTGGGAACCGGCTCGAATTCAGATCCGAGACGGTCGGCTGGGAATGTAGGAGGGCATGGTCTCGCCGGTCGCACCGCTGCACCAGCGGGACTCGATCTTGGTGATGCCGCTCCTGCCGCAGCTCAGACGCTATCTTGTGGACGAGCGAGGCTAGCGCGGGGGCGGGAAGAGGGGCGGGATGGTGGGGACGACGATGGGGGGGAGGCCGGGGACCACGAAGGTGTTGGGGCCGGGCGGGGGCGGGGGTGGTGCCTGCTCCTCGGTGGACGACTGTCGACGCGGCGGGACGGCTACCGACTCGCGCACCGTCTCGGTGGTGGTCGCGGGGGCGACGGCGATCTGCGGGTCGAGGGTGGTGGTGCGGGGGACGCTGCTGGTCGGGACCGCGGTGTCGCCTTCGCCCTGCTGGTTCGAGTCCCGCTCGAGTACCTGCGGCCCGTACCCGAGCCCGAGGCCGATGGCGGCGACGACGGCCAGCGCGCTGACTGCGAGTACCGCACCGCTGACGCCGCGGCGTTCCCCGCGCGTGGCGGGGGCGGAGAGCCAGGCGGGGGCGAGATCGGCGTCGTCCAGCCGGGGTTCGGTGGGGGCGGAGGCGAGCGGCTGCCCGGGCTGCGGATGCTGCGGGGGCGGCGGCGCGACCGGGCGCACGGGGCGGGCGAGCAGGGCGGCGCCGCGTGCCATGACCGTTTCTGGCTCGGCGGGCACGATCACCGGGACGCCCATCCACCGCTCGAGCACCTTGGCTACCAGGGGAATCCGTGCGCAACCGCCGATGGCGAGCACGCCGTGCACCGGGCGATCGGAGCGGACGATGACGTCCCGCGCCATCCGCGCCGACGATTCGATCGCCAGCATGATCAGCGCCTCGAAGTTCTCCTGCGCCAACAGGACCAAGCCCTGCTCGCTCGGCAGCGCCACCGCGGTATTGCTGGAAAGCTGCTCCTTCGCCTCGCGGCAGAGCGCATCCAACGCGGCCAGCCCGGCGGGGTCCTGCGGGTGCGCGATCCGCCCGGAGGCGATCTGCTGCTCGCGGATCAGCGAATCCAGGTAGTCGCCGCTGATGTCGCTGGTGCGCTCGCTGTGCCGCACCTCGCGGTTCTGCGCGTCGACCACGCTCACCGTGAGCCCGGAACTACCGAGGTCGTAGACGACCAAGGAAGAGATCCCGCGGATCTCGCCGGTGCGGTGCACGTACTCCAGCGCGGCGACGACCTCGGGGACCAGTTCGTAGTTGGTGAGCTGCTGCCGCGCCATGGCGGCGCGCAGCGCACGGGCCTGCTGTTCGCTGCGGTAGGAGATGGCGGTGGCGCCGATGTCGGGGCCTGCTTCGCAGGTGACGCCGATGGCCTCGGCGGTCAGCTCCTCGACGGGCTTCCGACCCGTCGGAATGGTCTGAATGTCATAGGCCGGGCCGGCCTGGGGGGCGGAACCGGCGAGCGGGCGTGCCAGACGGACGGCCCCTGCCCCCACCGAAACTCCCAGTACCGAACTCATCCGCTGCCCATCTCGTCGAATACCGCACGACATGCGAGCCCGCGCCGGTTGCCGACGGTGAACTCACTCCCGAACATACCGTCGTCGTCCGACGTTGCCTGCGGCAGGACTGGTCGTTCGGCAGTCGCTCCTGCTCGGCGTCAATGCTACGACGTGCCGAGTCCCGCGTATACCCATCCGGCCTGTCGCCAAACGTCACGGTCGAGGCAGTTGCGGCCGTCGATGATGCGCCTGGCCCGCACCACGGCCTCCAGGTCAACTGGACGCAGCGCGGTGAATTCGTCCCATTCGGTCAGTACCAGCACGACATCGGCGCGGTCGCAGGCCTCGACCACCGAGGTGGCGTAGTTGAGGGTGGGGAAGACGCGGCGCGAGTTCTCCAGCGCCTTGGGGTCGTAGACGGTGACGACGGCGCCGTTGAGCTGGATCATTCCGGCGACGTTCAGCGCGGGAGAGTCGCGGACGTCGTCGGATTCCGGCTTGAAGGCGGCGCCGAGCACGGCCACATTGGCGCCGAGCAGGGAGCCACCACAGGCCTGGGCCGCCATGTCGACCACCTTGGTGCGGCGGCGCATATTGATGTTGTCGACCTCGCGGAGGAAGGCGACGGCGTGGCCCGCGCCGAGTTCGCCCGCGCGGGCCATGAAGGCGCGGATGTCCTTGGGGAGGCAGCCGCCGCCGAAACCGAGTCCGGCATTGAGGAATCGGCGGCCGATGCGCTCGTCGTAGCCGAGGGCGTCGGCGAGCACGGTGACGTCGGCGCCGGTGGCGTCGCAGACCTCGGAGACCGCGTTGATGAACGAGATCTTGGTGGCCAGAAAGGCGTTGGCGGAGACCTTGACCAGTTCGGCGGTGGCGAGATCGGTCAAGAGGAAGGGGACCTCGGCCTGGAGCAGATCGGCGTAGAGCTCGCGGACCTGCTGTTCGACCCAGGCGGAGGCATCGCGGGCCGGGTCGACGCCGAGCACGAGGCGGTCCGGGCGCAGGGTGTCGCGCACGGCGAAGCCCTCGCGGAGGAACTCGGGGTTCCAGGCGACCTCCACGTCGACCGGGGCGAGCGCGCGGGCCCGCTCGCCGAGCGCGGCGGCGGTGCCGACCGGGACCGTGGACTTGCCGACGATCACCGACGGGCGCTCCAGCAGCGGGGCCAGCTCGTCGACGACGGCGTGCACATAGCCGAGGTCGGCGGCGTACTCACCCTTCTTCTGCGGCGTGCCGACGCCGAGGAAGTGCACCTCCGCGTGCGCGGCGGCCTCGGCGTAGGAGGTGGTGAAGCGGAGCCTGCCCGCATCGAGGTTGCGGCGCAGCACCGCCTCCAGGCCGGGTTCGTAGAACGGCGTCACGCCGTCGGAGAGTTTGGCGACCTTGCCCGGATCGACGTCGACGCCGATCACGTCGTGTCCGAGTTCGGCCATGCACGCCGCATGCGTAGCGCCCAGGTACCCGGTTCCGAAGACTGTGCATCGCATGATCGATTGGTAAGCCGCGACTGTGGCCGCGCCGCGTCAGCGAGGCAAGGTGGGTGGCAACAGTAGGTGTACATGCGGGGATCTCGCGGTTTGTGGTCCCCGTTACTGCGGTTCGCCGCGCATCGGCCCAGGTCGTGCGGTTCCGCGAGTACAGGCCGCCGCGCGGTGCCGGGCCGCGGCGGACGGGGTCGCCGTGCGCGACGGGGCTGACGCGGGTGACGGCTCGGCGGGGGTAGCGGTATCCAGGGCCGTGCGCCCGCAGCGGGATAGCATCGCCCGGTGACCGGGTTCCGCCGCGCGGCGCTGCTCCTCGGCGTGACGGTGGCGATCTGCGTCGCCGCGCTCTGGCCCGTCTACGTGACCCCGCAGCGCGACGACCCCGCCCCGGCCGACGCGATCCTCGTGCTCGGCGGCGCGCACGACGGCCGCGAGGAACTCGGGCTGCGGCTGGCCCGCGACGGCTACGCCCCGCTCGTCCTGTTCTCCGACCCGTACGACGGAAGCCCCCTGATCAACCGCATCTGCCACGGCGGGTACAGCTTCGCGGTCACGTGCTTCGACCCCGCCCCGCGCACCACCCGCGGGGAAGGCAGGGAACTGGCCCGGCTCGCCGCGGAGAACGGCTGGACCAGGGTGATCGTGGTGACCTTCACCCCGCACACCTCGCGCGCCCGCTACATCCTCGGACACTGCTGGGACGGCGAACTGCTCTTCGTCGACCCCCGCCCGCGCCTTTCCCCGGCCCGCTGGGCCTGGGACTATTTCTATCAATCCGCCGGGTACGCGAAGGCATTCACCGAACTCGCCCTGCACGGCTGCTGACCAGCGGAATACATGTGCTGGCGGACGCCATCAGTTTTGCTCTAGAGTGCGGGAAGCGACAACCCTCCGGGAGGACAGATGGAATACGACTGGTCCGAGGCCGACCTGGCCTTCCGAGACGAGGTGCGGGCGTTCCTCGACGCCGAGCTGACGCCGGAGATCCGGCGCGCGGGCAGGCTGGCGACCAGCGTCTACCCGGACCACGAGGCCAGCATGGAGTGGCAGCACATCCTGCACCGCAAGGGGTGGGCGGCGCCGCACTGGCCGGTGGAGTACGGCGGGCAGGACTGGACCCTGACCCAGCACCACATCTTCGCCAGCGAGTCGACGCTGGCGGGCGCGCCCGCGCTCTCGCCGATGGGTATCCGCATGGTCGCCCCGGCGATCATCGCCTTCGGCACGAAGGAGCAGAAGGAGTTCTTCCTCCCGCGCATCCTCACCGGCGAGGTCTTCTTCTGTCAGGGCTACTCCGAGCCGGAGGCGGGCTCCGACCTGGCCGCGCTGAGCATGTCCGCGGTGGACGACGGCGAGGACTTCGTCTGCACCGGCAGCAAGATCTGGACCACGCACGCCACCGAGGCGAACTGGATCTTCTGCCTGGTGCGCACCACGCGCGGCAAGAAGAAGCAGGAGGGCATCACCTTCGTGCTGATCGACATGAACCAGCCGGGCATCGAGATCCGCCCGCTGGTCATGAGCTCCGGCGAAGAGGTGCAGAACCAGGTCTTCTTCGACGGCGTGCGGGTGCCGAAGAGCAATGTGCTCGGCAAGATCGACGAGGGCTGGACCGTCGCCAAGTACCTGCTCGTGCACGAGCGCGGCGGTGCCGCTGCGCCGTGGCTGCAGGTGATGGCGCAGGACCTGGCGGAGGCCGCCGCCGAGCAGCCGGGCCCGGACGGCCGCCCGCTGCTCGACGACCTGGCCTTCGCCGCCAGGCTCGCCGATGTGCGGATCCGCTTGGACGTGCTCGAGGTGCTGGAGTACCGGACCCTCGCTGCCATGTCGACGGGGAAGAACCCGGGCCCGGCCTCCTCGATGCTCAAGGTGCTCGGCACCGAACTCAGCCAGCAGCTCACCGAGCTCGCGCTGGAGGCGGCGGGGCCGCGCGGGCGGGTCTACCAGCCGCACGCGGCCATGCCGGGCGGCCCGGTGGCGGGCTACACCCCGCCCGCCGACGGCTACCTCAGCGGCGCCGAGTGGCAGGCCGTCGCGCCGCTGCGCTACTTCAACGACCGCGCGGGCTCGATCTACGCGGGCAGCAACGAAATTCAGCGAAACATCCTCGCCAAAGCAGCATTGGGGCTCTGATGGACTTCACCCTGACCGAGGAGCAGGAGATGCTCCGCTCCGCGCTCGCCGCGTACCTCGGGGCACGCTACGACCTGGAGAAGAGCCGCGCCGCGGCCAAGTCCGACCTGGGCTGGCAGCCCGCGGTCTGGCGCGGCTTCGCCGACGAGCTCGGCATTCTCGGCGCCACGCTGCCCGAGCGGGTGGACGGCTCCGGTGGCGGCGCCGTCGAACTGCGGGTGATCGCCGAGGAGCTGGGCCGCGCGCTGGTCGTCGAGCCGTTCCTGGACACCGTCGTCGTCGGCGCCGGGCTGCTGGACCGGGCCGGGGGTGACCGGGCCGACGAGGTGCTCACCCAGATCGTCTCCGGTGACGCCAGGATCGCCTTCGCGTCCACCGAGGCGACCGCCGGGCACGTGCTGCACGACGTCGGCACCACCGCGCGCCGGGACGGCGAGGACTGGGTGCTCGACGGCGCCAAGGTCGTCGTGACCAGCGCGCCGCTCGCCACCCACCTGATCGTCTCCGCCCGCACCTCGGGGGAGCGGCGGGACGAGCACGGGATCTCGCTCTTCCTGCTCGAGTTCGACGCCGCGAACCCGCCCGCCGGCGTCGAGGTGCACTCCTACCGCACCATCGACGACCGGGTCGGCGCCGACCTGGTCTTCACCGGGCTCCGGCTCCCGCCGAACGCGCTGCTCGGGGTCGAGGGCGCGGCGTGGGAGGTGATCGCGCCGACCATCGACAGTGCGATCGCCGCGGTCTCCGCCGAGGCGGTCGGGGCGATGGGCAAGGTGCTCGCCGACACCGTCGAGTACGCGAAGCAGCGGCACCAGTTCGGGGTGCCGATCGGCAGCTTCCAGGCGCTGCAGCACCGCATGGTCGACATGTACATGGAGCTGGAGCAGGCCATCGCCGCCTCGCACCTGGTGACCGCCGCGCTCGACGCCGAGCCTGCCGCCCGTGCTCGCGCCGCCTCGGCCGCGAAGGTGACGATTGCCCGCGCGGCGCGGTTCATCGGGCAGAACGCGGTGCAGTTGCACGGGGCGATGGGGATGACCGAGGAGTTGGCCATCGGGCACTACTTCAAGCGGCTCACGGCTATTCAGCGGGAGTTCGGTACCGCTGACGAGCATCTCGCGAGGTACGCCAAGCTCACCCGCTGAGTTCGGGACTACTCAAGCCCCATGTTGTCTGAAGTAGTTCAGATAACATGGGGCTATGAGTGCTACGGCTTCCTGGTCGGAGTTCCTACGGGATCCGAACCGGGTCATCGAAACCATGGAGGCGCACGGCGAGGTCACGCTGGTGCGGCGCTCCGCCGCGCCGGTTCGCCTCTCCGATGCTGGGCGCGCCGACGCCGACGAGGCCACACTCGGCGCCTTGACCATGCTGCTCGCGCTCGCCATGGACGACGAGGTGCTCGACCGGCTTGTCGGCAAGCTGAGCATCGCCTTCCCGTGGCTCGAGCTGCTGCCTGAACCGCAGCGGGCGGAATTCGTGGCGGAGTTTCTCGCCGTGGCCAGGGGTGGGCTCGCGGTCGGCAAGCTCGGTGCGCTCACCGCCGTGCTGGCGGCCTGGCGGGAAACCGCCGCGGCTCACGCCGATTCGCGGATCCGCGTCGACGGGTCCGACCTGCACTACCTCGAGGAGCCGGTGCCGGTTCCGGATCCGAGGGCGGGGGAGTGAAGCGGAGAGGGGGAGTGCCGCGGCCGGTGAAGCGCGGCGAGTTCGAGCTGGTGTTCATTACGAACTAGGCTCAGAAGGGGTGGACGGATTGCGTGGCGGCGGCTCGGAACGCCATGGCCGATGCGTGGGATCAGTTGACTCGCGAGCCGGAGACGATCTCGGGGCGGCTCTATGTGCTGCGTGGAGAGCTGCGCTACGGCACCTATCAGGGGCGGACCTACGAGCGGTTCCAGTACAAGTTCTCGGATGGCGGTCGGCTCTGGTACTTCGTCGAGCATGCCGGGAAGGGCAGTAGGACTGCCGGTCGCGTGCTGCTCGAGCGTTGTATGCCGGGGCACCCCAAGGAGACGGAGTAAAGAACGGCGCCCGGATCGGATGATCTGGGCGCCGTTCCTGTTCGGGTGGGTCAGCTCTTGCGGCCGGGGGACTTGGCTCCGGACTTGAAGCCGAGGCCGCCGGGCTTGGCGGTCGGCGGCGGTGTGCCGGTGGAGCCGTTGCCGTTGTGGCCGTTCGTGCCGTTGGTGGAGGTGGCGGGTGCCGTGGTCTCCGTTTCCGGCTCGGGCCCGGGGGCGGAGGTTTCCTCGGCCTGCGGTGCGGCGGTTTCCTTTGCCTCCGGTTCCGGGGTGTCCTCGGCCTTCGGGGAATCTTCCGCCTGGGGGGCGGGGGATTCCTCGGCTGTGGGCTGAGCCGGCTCAGGGGTGCCGGGGGCCTTGGGGCCGGGGCGCTTGAAGCCGGACTTCATGGCGAGGCCCTTGGCGGCGACGGTGGGCTTGTGCTCGGTCGCCTGGGTCGGGGCCTCGGCTTCCGCCGTCGCAGTGGTTTCGGCCTGAGCCGGTGCTTCCGCCTGTGTCGTGGTCTCTGCCGCAGCTGAAGTCTCGGTCGGTGCCGAGGCTTCTGCCGGAGCAGCGGCCTTCGCTTCGGTCGCGGCGGCGGGCTTGGGTGCGCCCGGCGCCTTGGGGCCTGCCTTCTTGAAGCCGGACTTCATGGCCAGGCCCTTGGCCGCGACGGTGGGCTTGCTCTCGGTCGCCTCGGCGGGGGCCGTCGAGGTCGTCTCCGCAGGGGCGGTGGGTGCTTCCGCCTCGGCGGCGGCGGCCGGGGTAGCGGCGGCGGGGGCCGCGGCCTTCTTGCCGGGCGGCTTGGGGGCGCCCCTGCCGGGTGCCTTGCCGCCGCCCTTCATGGCCAGACCCTTGACCGGCTTCGCCGGTGCCGCGGCCTGCGCTTCGGTGGAGGTGTCGGCGGCAGCGGCGTCGGCCGGCGTGGCGGCCTCGGCCGGAGCCGCGGCCTTGGCGCCGGGCGCCTTGGCGGCGCCCTTCATGGCGAGCCCCTTGCCACCGGGTGCCTTGCCGCCCTTCATGGCGAGCCCACCGGCCTTGGCGGCCGGCTTCTTCTCCGCAGCGGCGTCGGCGGTGTCGGTGGCAGCGTCGGCCTCGGCGGGAGCCGCGGCCTTGGCGCCGGGCGCCTTGGCCGGGCCCTTCATGGCGAGCCCCTTGCCGCCGGGCGCTTTCCCGCCCTTCATGGCGAGCCCACCACCGGCGGGCTTCGCAGCCGCGGACTTCGCCTCCGGCTCGGCCTTGGCTTCGGCGACGACGGGCTCCGGCTCGGCGACCGGCTCCTCCTCGACCTTCGGCTCCTGCACCACCGTCAACGCTTCGGTGAGCTTCGCCGGCTCCACCCGATCGATGGCGTCGAGCATGAGCTGCGCGACGTCGATGACCTCGACGCCCTCACCCTGCCCGCTCTCCTGCCGCGCGGTCACGCCGTCGTGCAGCATGACCCGGCAGAACGGGCAGCCGGTCGCGATCTTGGTGGGCGAGGTGGAGAGCGCCTCGTCGACCCGGTCGATATTGACCCGCTTGCCGAGCTGCTCCTCCATCCACATGCGGGCGCCACCGGCGCCGCAGCACATGGAGCGCTCGCCGTGCCGCGGCATCTCGACCAGGGTCGAGCCGGAGGCGGCCATGAGCTCGCGGGGGGCGTTGTAGACCTTGTTGTGCCGCCCGAGGTAGCAGGGGTCGTGGTAGGTGATGTTCTGCGCGACCGGGGCGACCGGGACCAGCTTCTTCTGCCGGACCAGCCGGTTCAGCAGCTGGGTGTGGTGCACGACCTCGTAGGAGCCGCCGACCTGCGGGTACTCGTTGTTGAGCGCGTTGAAGCAGTGCGCGCAGGTGACGACGATCTTCTTCTTGCGGTCATCGACGCCCTCGAAGACGGCGTTCAGCGTCTCGATGTTCTGCATGGCGAGCTGCTGGAAGAGGAACTCGTTGCCCGCGCGGCGGGCGGAGTCGCCGGTGCAGGTCTCCTCCTGGCCGAGCACCATGTACTTCACGCCCGCGGTGGCGAGCAGCTCGGCGACGGCCTTGGTGGTCTTCTTGGCGCGGTCCTCGTAGGCGCCCGCGCAGCCGACCCAGAACAGGTACTCGTAGCCGTCGAAGGACTCGGCGTCCTTCCCGTACACCGGGACGTCGAAGTCGAGCTCGTTGATCCAGTTGAGCCGGTCCTTGGCGTTCTGGCCCCAGGGGTTGCCCTTGTTCTCCAGGTTCTTGAAGAGCCCGGCCAGCTCGGAGGGGAACTCCGACTCGATCAGCACCTGGTAGCGGCGCATGTCGATGATGTGGTCGACGTGCTCGATGTCCACCGGGCACTGCTCGACGCAGGCGCCGCAGGTGGTGCAGGACCACAGCACCTCGGGGTCGATGATGCCGTTGACCTCGTGGTCGCCGACGAGCGGCCGCTCGGCCTCGGCCCGCGCGGCCTCGCTGATCTTGGCGATCGCGGCCTCGTCCGGCTTGCCGTCGCCGTCCACCAGCCCGACCTCGTCGCCGCCGGGATCCTTGCGGCCACCGGCCAGCAGGTAGGGCGCGACGGCCCGGCCGTGGTCGCGCAGCGACATGATGAGCAGCTTCGGCGAGAGCGGCTTGCCGGTGTTCCAGGCGGGGCACTGGCTCTGGCAGCGGCCGCACTCGGTGCAGGTGGTGAAGTCCAGCCAGCCCTTCCAGGAGAAGTCCTCGATCCGGCCCGCGCCGAGGGTGTCGGTGTCCGGGTCGACGTTCTCCATGTCCAGGGCGCGGCCCTTGGACATCATGGGCTTGGCGGCGCCGAGCGCGACGCCGCCGTCGGCCTCGCGCTTGAAGTAGATGTTGGGGAAGGCCGAGAAGCGGTGCCAGGCCACGCCCCAGGTGATGTTGCGGCCGACCAGGTACAGGAAGGCCATGCCGGACATCAGCTTGATGAAGGCGAAGATCGACACCATGGTCGGGCTGGCCGGGAGCAGCTTGGCCACCTGCATGGTGAAGAAGTCGGTGGCCGGGTTGGCGTGGCCGTAGGTCGCGATCTTGCCCGCCTTGACCATCACCATGCCGATGCCCTCGAGCAGCACGATGGTCTCGATGACGTAGGCAGGCGCGAACTTGGAGCCGCTGAAGCGGGAGAGCCGGTCGGGCACGCGCGGGTGGTTCAGCTGCCGGATGACGATCAGCGTGGTGATGCCGACGATGGTGCCGATGCCGAGGATCTCGTCCCACAGGTGGTACGCGGCGGTGTTGCCGATGATCGGCCAGTGGAAGGCCGGGTCGAAGGTCTGCCCGTACGCCTCGAACCACAGGATGGCGCCGCCCATGAAGCCGATCATCACCAGCCAGTGCGCCCAGCCCACGGTGCGGAACTTGTTCATCCTGGTGTGCGCCAGGAACTCGACGAGCATCTGCTTGAACCGCGGGAAGAACGGCCGCCAGCGATCGGGCGCGGACTGCCCGAGCATGATGGCGCGGACGATGTCCCGGACGCCGCCGAAGAACGACGCCCAGCACAGCAGGCTGAGCGCTGCTCCAATCGTGCCCAGCGTCAGTGTCAGGGCATTCATGTCGCGACCTTTCTTTAGAAGCAACACGAGCATGGGGTCGAGCCCCGGCGCCGAAAACCGGCCGGTACTCGAATCGCTCGTATCCTAACCCGGGGTAAGTTACCCACCAGTAACTTACACTGTCCATCGTACGATCGACATTCGGCTGTTTGCCCCGTCTTGCTGGGGCTTGACCCGAAAAACGCCTGTGACGAATGTCACGGGAAATTCTGCGCGCCCACCCCGGACGGGGGCAATGATCACGGTGAATGTCTTCGTGAAAGGCCAGCTCGGTAAGGGCACGCTAACTAGCTAGCAATAGTAAGGAATCTCGCATCCGTCGGCCTGTTCCATTAGGCTCACGACGTTCTGTTCGCCGTGCCCGATTTCCACACTGCTCGGGGAGGTCCCGGGTCGCCTGGCTCCGGGATGACGAGCTCTCGCGTATGGAGAGAGTGGGCCGCGAACGACCCCTGAGAATGGATTGGACACTGCATTGAATCTCCGGAGAACCGCCGCGGCCACCGCGCTGGTCGTCGGCGCGCTGACCGTGGGGGCGGGCACCGCGTACGCGAACCCCGCACCGGCTGCCGATCCGGCCGCCGACCCGATCAACTACTCGGTGAAGCTGGTCGAGAAGACGGTCGTCACCACCCTCAAGGGTGGGACGTTCGAGCTCACCAAGGAGACCCAGGGCACCGAAGAGGTCGAGTTCTACAACGTCAAGGACGCGGCGGGCAACGTCGTCATGACGCTGCCGGTCGACTTCTCGCTGGGTGACATCTCGGTCCCGGTCAAGCCCGTGGTCTCCGAGGACGGCAAGGTCCTCGAGCTGACCCCGGAGGAGCAGCCCGCCGTGCCCGAGCAGAAGCTCAACACGGTCAACGTGAACGTCCAGTCGATCGCCTCGCCGATCGAGAACCAGCGGGCGCAGAACGAGTTCGCCAGCCAGTTCGGCATCGCGACCGCGGTCGGCAGCTTCCTCGGCACCGCCGTCGGCGCCATCGCGGGCGGCGTGACCGGCTGCATCATGGGGCTGCCGCTCTTCGGTGTCGGCTGCATCCCGGCGGCCATTGCGGGTGCCGGTATCGGCGGCATCCTCGGCACCATCGCCGTCGGCGGTCCGGCGCTCGCCATCGCGGGCATCGACCTGGTGAACACCATCACCGCGGCCGAGGGCACCACCAAGTGGGCCGACAAGCCCAAGTAGGAAGCGGTTCCACCGCCCGGTGCGGTGGTGACGTTCGGACGGCCCGGACCTCGAATCGAGGTCCGGGCCGTTTCGTGTTCCGGGCCCGGGCCTGTGAGCCCTGGACCGGGCGGTAGGTACTTCGACCCCGGGGCGGGCGATTCAGGCCGGGAGCGTGGCGCTGAGAGCCCGGAATTCGTGCGGGCCGACCGATAGCGGACCGGGCGCGACGGCTGCACAGTGACGTTTTCCGCCGATTCGAAACAGGGCCGTTCCGGTCATACCCACCGGCTCTGAAACAGCG
>NZ_JBHVAK010000048.1:0-57410 GCF_042667085.1 Nocardia sp. NPDC057353 | reverse complement strand
CCCCCCTTCGGCGTTCCTCAGGACTCCAGCTGCCGCAGCCACTCCCGCACGGCGGCGGCGGTGGTGGGGCCGTGCTCCTCCAGTGCGGTGAAGTGGTCGCCGGGGATGTCGGCGGTCCCGTGCGGCACCGGCCAGTAGGCGCGCCAGTCCCGTTCGCCGCCGACGGTGGTGCCCGGCAGCGCGTTCTCGGCGCGCAGCAGGTGGATCGGGGTCGCGATCGGCCCGGGGCGCCAATCGGCGAAGATGCGGTTGTAGCTGCCCATGGTGGTGAGCCGGTCGTCCTGCACCGCGAGGTCGAAGCGGTCGACCCGCTCCAGCATGCCGCCGATCATCGAGCCGACCCACCACTCCATGCCCGGCTGGGCGGCGGCGTCGATCGGGTAGCTGTCCACCAGCAGCAGGCCCCGCGGCCGCACCCCCTCCGCCTCCAGGGCGGCGGCGACCGCGTGCGCGGCACAGCCGCCCATGGAGCGGCCGAGCACCACGAACGGGCGGTCCGGCGGGAGCGCGGCGCGCAGCCCGTCGACGCCGAGTCGGACCAGGGTCTCGATGGAGTCCGGCAGGTCGTCGCTGCCCGCGGTGAAGCCGGGCCACGGCACCACGACGAAGTCGCGCTCGCCGCGGAACTCCTGCGCCACCCGCGCGTACTCGTGCGGGCCGGAGATGGCGCTCAGCGCGGGGAACGCGACCACGGCGGTCGGGGCCGGGCCGGTGGCGAGCCGGACGGGCTCGACGGCGTGGCGGCCGCGCTCGGCCGCCGGGAAGGTGGCGCGGGCGTGCGAGGCCGCGATCAGCAGCTGGGCCGCCTCGGCGTGCTTGCCGCTCTCGTGGATGCGGCGGTGCAGTGCGGCCAGGCCGGTCGGCGCCGCCGGTGCCGGGGCGGCAGGCGTCTCGACCTGGCCGGCGAGGAAGGCGGCGATCGCCTCCGGGGTGGGGTGGTCGAAGGTGAGGGTCGCGGGCAGGCGCAGGCCGGTGGCGCGGCTCAGGCCGTTGCGCAGCTCGACCGCGCTGAGCGAGTCGAGGCCGAGTTCGACCAGGGCGCGCTCGGGGTCGATGGCGGCGGGGTCGGGGTGCGCCAGCGCGGTGCCGGTTTCGGAGCGGACCAGGTGGAGCAGGGCGCGGTGCCTGGCGTCGGGGTCGAGTCCGGCGAGTTCGTCGAGGACCGGGCGCCGGGTGACGCGGCGGGTGCCGGTGAGGGTGCGCAGTATCGGTGGCACGGCGTCGGTTTCGGCGCGCCTGGTGAGCGCTGCGGTGTCGAAGCGGGCGGCGACCACGACCGGGAGGTCGCCCGCGGTGGCGGCGTCGAAGAGCGCGGTGGCCAGGTCGGTGGGGAGCGCGCGGAGGCCGCCGCGGGCGATGCGGGCGCGGTCGGCGGGGGTCAGGTGGGCGGTGGTGCCGCCCGGCTGCTCCCACAGGCCCCAGGAGATCGCGGTCGCGGGCAGCCCTGCCGCGCGGCGGGCGGTGGCGATGGCGTCGAGCTCGGCGTTGGCCGCCGTGTAGGCGCTCTGGCCGGGCCCGCCGAGCAGGGCGGAGATCGAGGAGAAGAGGACGAAGCGGGTGAGCGTCCCGTGCTCCGCGGTGAGCTCGTGCAGGTGCCGGGCGCCCTCGGCCTTGGCGGCGCGCACGGTGGCGATGCGGTCCGGGGTGAGGTCGGCGAAGAGCGCGTCGTCGACCACGCCCGCGGCGTGCACCACCGCGGTGAGCGGGTGTGCGGGCGGGATGTCCGCGAGGGCGGCAGTGATGTCGCTCCGGTCCGCGAGGTCGGTGGCACGCACCCGGACGGTGGCGCCTGCGGCCTCCAGGTCGGCGATCAGCTCCGGTGCGCCCGGGGTGGTGGTGCCGCGGCGGCCGAGCAGCAGCAGGTGCCGCACGCCGTGCGCGGTGACCAGGTGCCTGGTGATCGCGGCGCCGACACCACCGAACGCGCCGGTGACGAGGACGGTGCCCTCCGGGTTCCAGGGCGCCGCGTCGGTGTCCGGTGCCCAGCGGTGCAGGCGCGGAACGAGGATGTCGCCGTCGCGGATGGTGGTCTGCGGGTCATCCGCGGTAGCCAATGTGGGGAGCGCCGCGAGGGCGGCGAGTGATTCATCGGTGCCGTCCAGGTCGGTGAGGATCAGGCGCCCGGGCTGTTCGGCCTGCAGGGAGCGGGCGAGTCCCCAGAGAGCGGCCGCGGCCGGTTCGATCGAAGCGGGGGCGGCCACCTGCGCGGCTGCGGCAGGCCGCGCCGTGGTGGCGATGGCGGCGCGGGTGGCGACGATGAGAGGGACGGATTCGAGTGCGGGCTCGGCGAGCCATTCGCGGAGAAGGGGGATGGCATCGTCGAGCGAGGTCGCGGTGAGGACGGCGGCGGTCGCCGTGCCGTGTTCGACGGCGGCGGCCGGGCCCGCGACCTCGTCGGCGCGGTGGCCGAGGGCGCGAAGCCGGGCGGCGGTCTCGCCCTCGCCCAGCACCAGGAAGTGTCCGGGTGCGGCGGGCGCGGGCGGGGCGGGCACCCAGACCGGCTCGTACAGGGCGTCGCGGAGTTCCGAACGCGCGGAGCGCAGCTGGGCGGCGGAGACGCGGCGGGCGACCAGGCTGTCGATGGTGAGGACCGGGGCGCCTGCGGGGTCGGTGGCGTGCAGCGCGACGGTGTCCGGGGCGATGTCGGCGATCCGGACGCGCAGGGCGGCGGCGCCGGTGCCGTGCACGCGGACCCCGTTCCAGGCGAACGGGAGCCGGTTCGCCCCGGGCGGGATGTCGGCGAGCGCGCGCAGCGCGGGCAGGTGCACGGCGGCGTCCAGCAGCGCGGGGTGCACGGCGAAGGCGGCCGCGCGGGCGCGCTCCGGCTCCGGGAGCTCCACCTCGACGAAGAGTTCGCCCGCGCGCTCCCAGGCCCGGCGCAGCCCCTGGAAGGCGGGGCCGTAGGCGAGCCCGGTGCCGAGCAGCTCCGGGTAGATACCGGTGACGTCGACCTCGGTGGCGTCGGCGGGCGGCCAGCTGCGCAGGTCGGGGAGCGGCTCGCCGGGCTCGGCGCCGAGCAGCGCGGTGGCGTGCCTGATCCACGCCCCGCCTGCCGGGCGGGAGTGGATCTGCACCTCGGCGCCGACCACGGTGACCTGCAGGTCGACCGGGTCGTCGCCGAGCACCAGCGGCGCCTCCACCAGCAGTTCGGCCACCCCGTCGACCCCGGTCTCGGTGCCTGCCCGCGCGGCGAGTTCGAGCAGCGCGGTGCCGGGCACGATAACGGTGCCGAGCACCGCGTGATCGGCGAGCCACGGGTGGCTGCGCAGCGACACCTGCCCGGTGAGCAGCACGCCGTCCCCGGTGGCGATGGCAACCGCGCCGGTGAGCAGCGGGTGGTCGATGCCGGGCACGGCCCCGCCCGCCCGACCCACCTCCGGCTCCGCCCAGAAGCGGGTGCGCTGGAAGGCGTAGGTGGGCAGCGGGATGCGCGGCCGCTCCGGGACCAGGGCGGTCCAGTCCACCGGGTGTCCCTGGGCGAAGGCGGTGGCCGCGGCGGTGAGCACGGTGCCGATCTCACCGCGGCCGCGGCGCAGGACCGGCGCGACGACGGTGTCGTCGGCGCGGAGCAGCGGGGCGAGGACGGCGTCGGCGCCGAGCTCGAGGACGGTCCCCGCGCCCTGTTCGCGCAGGGTGCGCACGACGTCGGCGAAGCGGACGGTGCCGCGCAGGTGCCGCACCCAGTAGCCGGGGCCCGCCAGGTCGGCGGCGGTGAGCACGGCGCCGGTCGAGTCCGAGACCAGGGCGGCCTCGGTGGGTTCGGTGAAGACCAGCTCGGCCACGACCTTCTCGAAGTCGGCGAGCACCGGCTCCATGAGCGGGGAGTGGAAGGCGTGCGAGACCCTGAGCCGCCTGCTGCGGCGGCCCCGCTCGGCCAGCTCAGCGGCGACGGCGAGCACCGGGACCTCGGCGCCGGAGAGCACGACCGCGCGCGGGCCGTTCACCGCGGCGACGGCGACCTCGGCGCGGTCCGGGTGCCGGTCGATGGCGGGCAGCACCTCGTCCTCGGTGGCCTCGACGGCGACCATGGCGCCGCCGGGCGGCAGCTCACCCATGAGCCTGCCGCGGGCGGCGACCAGGCGGGCGGCGTCGGCCAGGGAGAGCGCGCCGGAGACGTGCGCGGCCACGATGCCGCCGATGGAGTGGCCCGCGACGGTGTGGAAGCGCAGGCCCCACGCGCGGAGCAGGCGGTACAGCGCGGTCTCGACCGCGAAGATCACGGCCTGGGTGTAGACCGTCGAGTCGATCAGCCCCTCGGTGCCGGGGGCGCCGAAGGCGACGTCCCGTACCGAGTGCTCGGCGACCGGGGCCAGGTAGCGGTCGAGCAGGGCGACGGTCTCGTCGAAGGAGGCGCGGAACTCCGGGAAGCGTTCGTAGAGCTCGCGGCCCGCGCCCGCGCGCTGGCTGCCCTGTCCGGCGAAGACGGCGGCCAGGCCGCTGCCCGCACGCGATGCCGAGGTGATCGCGCCGGGCGCGGGGCGGTCTTCCGCTATCGCGGTGAGCCCGGCTACCAGCGTTTCCCGGTCGCCGGCCAGGACCACGGCCCTGGTGTCGAGCTCGACCCGGTGCCGGAGCAGGGTGGACGCGATGTCGTCCAGGTCGGCGCCCGTGGCGGCGAACTCGGCCAGCCGGGCGGCCTGGGCGGCCAGCCCCACCCGCCCGACCCCGGACAGCACGAAGGGGATTTCCATGGCCGGAGCGCCGTCGGTGGTCGTGGATGCGGGGTCCGCGGTGCTGGGTACGACAGCGGGCGTCGTGCCGGCGTCCCGCTGTCCGACAGCTGCTGCTGCCGCAGCGTCGACCGCAGCGCGCGCACCGCCGACCGCGGCAGGCGTGGCAGGCGCGGATGCGGCTGCCGTGTCGGACACTGACGGAGCCTGTTCCAGGACGACGTGCGCATTCGTGCCGGAGACGCCGAAGGCGGAGATGCCGGCGCGGCGTGGGCGGCCGCTCTCCGGCCAGGGACGCGCCTCGGTGAGCAGCGCGAGGTGCCCCGAGTCCCAGTCGACGAGCGGGGACGGCGCGTCCAGGTGCAGCGAGGCGGGCAGCCACCCGTGCCGCAGCGCCTGCACCAGCTTGACCACCCCGGCGACGCCTGCGGCGGCCTGCGCGTGCCCGATGTTGGACTTGAGCGATCCCAGGTACAGCGGCTCACCCCCGTCGCGCGAGCCGTAGGTGGCGAGCAGCGCCTGCGCCTCGATCGGGTCGCCGAGCACGGTGCCGGTGCCGTGCGCCTCCACCGCGTCCACCTCGCCGACGCCGAGCCCGGCATCGCCGAGCGCCGCCAGGATCACCCGCTGCTGCGCGGGCCCGTTGGGCGCGGTGAGCCCGTTGGACGCCCCGTCCTGGTTCACCGCGCTCCCCCTGATCACCGCGAGCACCGGGTGCCCGAGCCGCTGCGCGTCCGAGAGCCGTTCCAGTAGCACGGTTCCGACCCCTTCGGCCCAGCCGGTGCCGTCCGCGCCCGCGGCGAAGGCCTTGCACCGGCCGTCGGGGGCGAGCCCGCGCTGCCGGGAGAACTCGGTGAACCCGATCGGCGTCGCCATCACCGACGCCCCGCCCGCCACCGCGAGGTCGACCTCGCCGGAGCGCAGCGCCCGCACCGCCAGGTGCACCGCGACCAGCGAGGACGAGCAGGCGGTGTCCACGGTGACCGCGGGCCCCTCGAAGCCGAAGGTGTAGGCGATCCGCCCGGAGACCACGCTGCCCAGGTTGTTGATCGCCAGGTACCCCTCCAGCTCCTCCGGGATCGGGTCCAGCCGGGAGCCGTAGTCGTGCCCGGCCAGCCCGGCGTAGACACCGGTCCGGCTGCCGCCGAACGCGTGCGGGTCCAGCCCGGCGCGCTCGAACGCCTCCCAGGTGGTGCGGAGCAGCAGCCGCTGCTGCGGGTCCATGGCGAGCGCCTCGCGGTGCGAGATGCCGAAGAAGTCCGGGTCGAATTCGGCGACCCCGGTGAGGAAACCGCCGTGCCTGGTGTAGGAGGTGCCGGGGCGGTCGGGGTCGGGGTCGTAGAGCGCGGCCAGGTCCCAGCCGCGGTCGGCCGGGAACTCGCCGACGGCGTCGCCGCCCGCGGTCACCAGCTCCCACAGCTGCTCCGGCGTCTCGATGCCGCCGGGCAGCAGGCAGGCGGTGCCGACGATCGCGATCGGCTCCCGCGATCGGGCCTGCAGGTCGTCGAGGCGCTGCTGCAGCTTCTGCTCCTTGGCGATGGAGCGCTTGAGGTAATCGCGGAGTTTGGCTTCGGTTGCCATGCGTCAGGTCCTGTCTACCAGGTCGAACAGTTCGTCGTCGGTGGCCGAGTCGAGGTCGGCGGCGGCCGGGCCGCTGTCGCCGTCGAGCCGGTCCGCGAGGCTGCGCAGCCGCTCCGCGACCGCACCCGCCTCGCCGTTCACCGTGGTCAGCGCGGTTTCGAGGAGGCGAAGCGCGGATTCGGCGTCGCGCGGCTCCGGTTCCCCGCCGTCCGGCAGGGCGGCGACCACGAATTCGGCGACCGCCTCCGGGGAGGGGTGGTCGAAGATGAGCGTGGCGGGCAGCGCCAGCCCGGTGGCGGCGCGCAGCCGGTTGCGCAGGTCGACCGCGGTGAGCGAGTCCAGGCCGAGGTCGCGGAAGGCGCGGGAGACCGCGACCGCGTCCCCGCTGGGGTGTTTGAGGACGGCGGCGGTCTCGTCCCGGACCAGGGTGAGGACGGCGGCGCGGCGGGCCGGGGTGTCCAGCCCGGTGAAGCGGTCGAGGACGATCGGGGCCGCCGGTTCGGCCGCGGCGGCGCGCGGGGCGTGCTCGTCCCTGCGGGCACCGGAGCGGTCGGCGTCGATCCAGTAGCGGGTGCGCTGGAAGGCGTAGGTGGGCAGCTCGGTCCGCGCGCCGGGTGGGATGCCCCAGTCCACCGCGATGCCCCTGGTGTGCGCGGCGGCCAGCGCGGTGGTGAAGCGGGCCAGGCCGCCGTCGTCGCGGCGCAGGGTGCCGACGACCGCGGCGGCGGGGGCGCCCGCCGCCTCCAGGGTCTCCTCGATGGTGGCGGTGAGCACCGGGTGCGGGCCGATCTCCACGAATGCCCGGTACCCCGCCTCGACCAGGGCGCGGGTGGCCTCCTCGAAGCGGACCGTGCCGCGCAGGTTGTCGAACCAGTGCTCGCCGGTGAGCGCGGTGCCGTCGACCCAGTCGGCGGTGACCGTGGAGAGCAGCGGGATCGCCGACTCCACCGGCCGCACCGGGGCCAGCGCGGTGCCGAGCTCGGCGCGCAGCGCGTCCATGGTCGGCGAGTGCGAGGCGTAGTCGACGGCGACCCTGCGGTTGCGGATGCCGTCGGCGTCCAGCCGGGCCAGGATCTGCTCGACGGCGGCGATCTCGCCGGAGAGCACCACCGAGGTGGGTGAGTTGACCACGGCGAGCGCGACCCGGTCCGCCCACGGCTCGATGAGCTCGGCCGCCGCGGCGGCGGGGAGCTGCACCGCGGCCATGGCGCCGGGGCCCGCGCTCGCGGCGATGGCGCGGCTGCGCAGCGCGACCACGCGGGCGCCGTCCGCCACCGAGAGCGCGCCCGCCACCACGGCGGCGGCGATCTCGCCCTGCGAGTGCCCGACCACGGCGTCCGGCTCGACGCCGTGCGCGCGCCACAGCGCGGCGAGCGCCACCATGACCGCCCACAGCGCGGGCTGCACCACGTCGACCCGCTCGGCGTCGATCTCGGCGGTGCCGAGCAGCACCGGCAGTGGCTCCCAGTCCACGAGCGGGGCCAGCGCCTCGGCGCACTCGGTGAGCCGGGCGGCGAAGACCGGGGCGGTGGCGTGCAGCTCCCGGGCCATGCCGCGCCACTGGCCGCCCTGGCCGGGGAAGACGAAGACGGTGCGCCCGGCCACGTCGGCGCTGCCGCGCGCGGCGTGCTCGGGCAGGGCGCCGCCGCCCGCCAGCGCCTCCAGCCCGGCGCGCAGCGCCGCGTCGTCGCCGACCAGCACCGCGCGCTCGGTCAGCGCGGCCCTGCCGTGCAGGAGGGTGCGCGCCACGTCGGCGGGGTCGAGGTCGGGCCGCGAGCGCAGGTAGGTCGCGAGCGCGACCGCCTGCCCGCGCAGCGCCGCCGGGGTGTGCGCGGACAGCACCCAGGGCAGCGGCCGTCCGCCGAGGTCGGCGGCGACCGGGTCCGGCGTGCGGGGCGGCTCCTCGATGATGACGTGCGCGTTGGTACCGCTCACCCCGAAGGAGGAGATGCCCGCGCGGCGCGGGCGGTCGCCCGGCTCCCACGGGACGGGGTCGGTGAGCAGCCGGACACCCCCGCCCGACCAGTCGACGTGCGGCGTCGGCGCGTCGACGTGCAGGGTGCGCGGCAGGGTCCGGTTCCGCAGCGCCAGGATCATCTTGGCGATCCCGGCGCCGCCCGCCGCCGCCTGGGTGTGCCCGACATTGGACTTGAGCGAGCCGAGCCAGAGCGGCCGCCCCGGATCGCGGTCGGCGCCGTAGGTGGCGATCACCGCCTGCGCCTCGATCGGGTCGCCGAGCACGGTGCCGGTGCCGTGCGCCTCGACGGCGTCCACGTCGGCGGCGGTGAGCCCGGCATTGGCCAGCGCCTGCCGGATCACCCGCTGCTGGGCGGGGCCGTTGGGCGCGGTGAGCCCGCTGGAGGCGCCGTCCTGGTTCACCGCGGAGCCGCGGACCAGCGCGAGCACCCGGTGCCCGGCACGGCGGGCGTCGGAGAGCCGCTCCAGCACCAGGATGCTCACCCCCTCGGCCCAGCCGGTGCCGTCCGCGGCCGCGGCGAAGGCCTTGCACCGCCCGTCCGGGGCGAGCGCGCGCTGCCGGGAGAACTCGACGAAGGTGGCCGGGCTCGCCATCACCGCAACCCCGCCCGCCAGCGCCAGGTCGCTCTCCCCCGAGCGCAGCGACTGCGCCGCCAGGTGCAGCGCGACCAGCGAGGACGAGCAGGCGGTGTCGACGCTGATGGCGGGCCCCTCGAACCCGAAGGTGTAGGCGATGCGGCCGCTGGCGATGCTGCCCGCGCTGCCGTTCACCAGGTACCCCTCCAGGTCGGCGGGCGCGTCCTGGAGGTGCGGCGCGTAGTCGTGGTACATGGTGCCCGCGAAGACGCCGGTGCGGCTGCCGCGCAGCGAGGTCGGGTCGATGCCCGCCCGCTCCAGCGCCTCCCACGAGGTCTCCAGCAGCAGCCGCTGCTGCGGGTCGGTGGCGAGCGCCTCGCGCGGCGCCATGCCGAAGGCGGCGGCGTCGAAATCGGCGGCGTCGGTGAGGAAGCCGCCGTGCCTGGTGTAGGAGGTGCCTGCGGTGGCCGGGTCGGCGTCGAAGAGCGCGGCCAGGTCCCAGCCGCGGTCG
Organism: Nocardia sp. NPDC057353; assembly: GCF_042667085.1. Classification (NCBI taxonomy): domain Bacteria; kingdom Bacillati; phylum Actinomycetota; class Actinomycetes; order Mycobacteriales; family Nocardiaceae; genus Nocardia; species Nocardia sp. NPDC057353. The sequence goes on along the minus strand of NZ_JBHVAK010000048.1, from coordinate 48,095 downwards.
TCGGGGAACTCGCCGACCGCGTCGCCGCCGGATTCCAGCAGCCGCCACAGCGCCTCCGGGCTCGCGATGCCGCCCGGCAGCCGCAGCGCGACCCCGACGATGGCGATCGGGTCGTCGGTGGCGCCGCGCTGCGCGGCCACCGCCCGTTCCGCGCTGCTGCCGCCGAGCAACTCGTCCAGGAAGGCGGCGATGGCGTCCGGGGTGGGGTGGTCGAAGGTGAGCGTCGCCGGGAGCTTCAGCCCGGTGGCGGCGGCCAGCCGGTTGCGCAGCTCGACGGCGGTGAGCGAGTCGATGCCGAGCTCGGTCAGGCCGCGGTCGCCGCGGATGCCCGCCGGGTCCGGGTGGTCCAGCGCGGCCGCGGCCTCCCGGCGGACCAGCTCCAGCAGGGCCGGGCGGCGGTCCACCGCGGTCAGGGCCGCCAACTCCGATTCCTGCTGTGCCGTAGCCGCTCTGGCCCTCGTCCGCCGGACCAGTGCGCGCAGGACCGGTGTGTCCGCGGGGCCCGGAAGGGCGAGCGGGGCCGGGACCAGCAGGGCGCGGTCCCGGTGGAAGACGGCGGCGTCGAAGAGCGCGAGCCCCTCGCCGGTCGCCAGCGCGCGGACGCCCTGGCGGGCCAGCCGGGCCCGGTCGGCGGCGGTGAGGTGCGCGGTGACGCCGGTGGTCTCGGCCCACAGCCCCCACGCGAGCGAAGTGGCGGGCAGGCCGTCGGCGCGGCGGCGGGCGGCCAGCGCGTCGAGCCCGGTGTTGGCGGCGGCGTAGGCGGCCTGGCCCGCGGTGCCGAGGATCCCCGCGACCGAGGAGTAGAGGACGAAGGCGGCGAGGTCGTGGCCGCGGGTGAGGTCGTCCAGGTGCTCGGCGGCGGTGAGCTTGGGGGCGAGCACCGCGGCCAGCCGCTCCGGGGTGACCGCGGCCAGGACGCCGTCGTCCACGATGCCCGCGGTGTGGATGACCGCGGTGAGCGGGTGCTCCGGGGCGACCGCGGCGAGCAGCCCGGTGACGGCCTCCCGGTCGGACACGTCGGCCGCGACCACGAGGACCGTCGCCCCGGCGGCGCGCAGCTCGGCCGCGAGCTCGGCGGCGCCCGGCGCGGCCGTTCCGCGCCTGCCCGCCAGCAGCAGGTGGCGGACGCCGCGCGCGGTGACCAGGTGCCTGGCCAGGGCGGCGCCGAGCCCGCCGGTGCCGCCGGTGATCAGGACGGTGCCGTCCGGGTTCCAGTCCCGGCCTGCGGCGGCGGTGGAGCGGGTCAGGCGGGGCAGGTAAGCGGTGCCCGCACGCAGCGCGAGCTGGGGTTCGCCGTTCAGAGCGGCGGCGACGGCGTGGTTCAGCACCGCGGCCGAGGCGGGGGTGTCGTCGGTGTCGAGGACGACGACCGCGCCGGGCTGCTCCGTCTGCGCGGTGCGGGCCAGCCCCCAGATCGGGGCGGCGGCGAGGTCGGGGCGGTCGCCGTCGAGGACGCCGACGGCGGTGTGCGTGAGCACGATCAGCGGGTGGTCCTGCTCGGCCTGCCGCAGTGCCTCGAGGGTCTCCGGCAGTGCCGCGTCGAGGATGCGGTGCCCGACCGGGGTGACCGCGGGCAGCGGGTGCTCGATCCAGCCGACCTCGTACAGGTCCTCGACGGCGCCAGGAGCGGTGGTGGCGGCGCGCAGGGTGAGCGAGTCGACGGTGAGCACCCGGCGGCCGGCGGGGTCGGTGGCGGTCAGCGCGGTCAGCCCGTCCGGTGCGGCGGTGAAGGTGACGCGCAGCGCGGTGGCGCCGCTCGCGTGCACCCGGATGCCGTTCCAGGCGAACGGGATGCGCGGGGCGGTGAAGTCGCCGGTGAGCAGCGCGACCGGGTGCAGGGCGGCGTCGAAGAGCGCCGGGTGCACGGTGTAGCCGCCCGGTTCGCCGTCCGGCAGGGTGATCTCGGCGAAGATCGTGTCGGCGCGCTGCCACACCGCGGTGAGGCCGCGGAAGAGCGGGCCGTACTCCAGGCCCGCGGCGAGCAGCCGGGCGTACACCTCGGCCGGGTCGAGCGCGGCGGCACCGGCGGGCGGCCAGGATTCGGAGCCGAGCGCGGCGGGCGCGGACGGGCCCGCGATCCGGGACTCCGCCGTTGGCAGGCCTGCGGGTGCCGACGATCCGTTCACATCACCGACGGCGGCAGCGGATTCGACGGTTCGCCCGGCATCGCGCAGGGTTCCGGTGGCGTGCCTGGTCCACGGGACCTCGGGCCGGTCGGCGGGGCGCGAGTGGATCTCGACGCTGAACTCGTCACCGGTGCGCCGGGCCTGCACCTGCAGCTCCACCGCGTGCTCCGGCCGCAGCACCAGCGGCGCCTCGATGACCAGCTCGTCCACGGTGTCGGCGCCGACGGTGTCGGCGAGGTGCACCGCGAGCTCCACCAGCGCGGTGCCCGGCACGAACACCGCGCCCGCCACCACGTGCTCGGCCAGCCAGGGATGGCTGCGCAGCGAGACCTGCCCGCTCCCGACCGCGCCCTGACCGTCCGCGAGCGCGACGACCGCGCCGAGCAGCGGATGCCCGCCCGCACCGCGCTGCCCGGATTCCACGGTGGCCCAGAATCGTTCGCTGCGGAAGGCGTAGGTGGGCAGCGGGGTGCGCGGCGCCTCGGGCACCACCGCGGCCCAGTCCACGGCGTGACCGTGCGCGAAGACCGTCGCCGCCGCGCCGAGCACGGTGCCGACCTCGTTCCTGCCCTTGCGCACGGTCGCCACCGCGGCGACGTCGTCCGGGAGCGTGGCCGCGATCAGCGGGGTCAGCACCGCACCGGCGCCGACCTCGACGAAGACCCCGGCCCCGGCCGCACGCGCGGTGCGCACGGCGTCCGCGAACCGGACGGTGCCGCGCAAGTGCCCGGTCCAGTAGGCCGGGTCGGCGAGCTCGGCCGCGGTGACCACCGCGCCGGTGGCGTCCGAGACCAGCACCGGCCCGGTCGGCTCGGCGATGGTCAGCCCCGCCACCACCGCCGCGAATTCGGGCAGCACGGGATCCATGAGCGGCGAGTGGAACGCGTGCGAGACGGCCAGGCGGCGGGTCCGCCTGCCCGCCCCGGTCAGCTCCGCGGCCAGCGCGAGCACCGGCTCCTCGGCACCGGAGAGCACCACCGCGCGCGGTCCGTTCACCGCGGCCACCGCCACCGACGCGGTGTCGCTCCCCGTGCCTGCCAACAGCTCCCGGACCTCGTCCTCGGCCGCCTCGACCGCCACCATGGCCCCGCCTGCGGGCAGCGCGCCCATGAGCCGGGCCCGTGCCGCGACCAGCCGGGCGGCATCCGGCAGCGGCAGCGCCCCCGCGACGTGCGCGGCGACGATGCCGCCGATGGAATGCCCGGCCACCACCCCGATCTCGATGCCCCACGACTCCAGCAGCCGGTAGAGCGCGGTCTCCACCGCGAAGATCACCGGCTGGGTGTACTCGGTGGCGTCGATCAGCCCCTCGGTCCCGGCGGCGCCGAAGGCGACGTCGCGGATCGGGTGCGGAGCGGCCGACTCGGCGTCCAGCAGCGCGGCGGCCGCGTCGAAGGCCGCGCGGAACGCCGGAAACCGCTGGTACAGCTCGGCACCGGCGCCGGCGCGCTGGCTACCCTGCCCGCCGAAGACCACCGCCACCGAACCCGTACCCGGCTGCTCCGGCCCGGTGATCACGCTCGCGGCCGCGGTCCCGCCTGCGACCGCGGCCAGTCCGGCCCGCAGCCCGCCGTGCTCGGCGGCGAGCACGACGGCGCGCGTTCCGAACCGCACCCGGTCCCGGACCAGCGCGGACGCCACCGAGCCGAGCGGAACGGCGTCGTCGGTGTGCGCGGCGAGCCGCGCCGCCTGCCCGCGCAGCGCCGCTGGCGTCGTGGCCGAGAGCACGAACGGCGTGACCCCGGCGAGCGGAACCGGCTCCGCCGCCCTGGTCTCCGGCGCCTGCTCGAGCACGACGTGCGCATTGGTCCCGGAGACCCCGAAGGCCGAGACCGCGGCGCGGCGCGGCCGTCCGGTCACCGGCCATTCCCTGGCCGCGGTGAGCAGCCCGACCCGCCCGGATTCCCAGTCCACCAGCGGCGACGGCTCGTCCACGTGCAGCGTCGGCGGCAGCACGCCGTGCCGCAGCGCCAGCACCGCCTTGATCACCCCGGCGACCCCGGCGGCGGCCTGGGTGTGGCCGATATTGGACTTCACCGACCCCAGCCACACCGGCGTCTCCCGGTCCCGGCCGTAGGTGGCCAGCAGCGCCTGGGCCTCGATGGGGTCGCCGAGCGCGGTGCCGGTGCCGTGCGCCTCGATCAGGTCGACATCGCCGGTCGCCAGCCCGGCGTCGGCGAGCGCGGCGCGGATCACCCGCTGCTGGGCGGGGCCGTTCGGCGCGGTGAGGCCGTTGGAGGCGCCGTCCTGGTTGACCGCGGAGCCACGCAGCACGGCCAGCACCTCGTGGCCGAGCCGCTGCGCGTCGGAGAGCCGCTCCACCAGCAGCACCCCGACGCCCTCGGCCCAGCCGGTGCCGTCGGCGTCCGCCGCGAAGGCCTTGCACCGCCCGTCCACCGCGAGCCCGCGCTGCCGGGAGAACTCCACGAAGATGTCCGGCGCGGCGAGCACGGTGGCGCCGCCCGCCACCGCGAAGTCGATCTCGCCCGCGCGCAGCGCCCGCACCGCCAGGTGCAGCGCGACCAGCGACGACGAGCAGGCGGTGTCGACGGTGAGCGCGGGCCCCTCGAAGCCGAAGGTGTAGGCGATCCGGCCGGAGAGCACGCTGGCCGCGGTCCCGGTCACCAGGTACCCCTCCACGGCGGCGGGGACCGGGCCTGGTCCGGTGACGTAGCTCTGGCCGTTGGTCCCGGTGTAGACGCCGGTGCGGCTGCCGCGCAGCGCGCGCGGGTCGATTCCGGCCCGTTCGAACGCCTCCCAGGTGGTGTGCAGGAGCAGCCGCTGCTGCGGGTCCATGGCGAGCGCTTCGCGGCGGGAGATGCCGAAGAAGTCCGGGTCGAAGCCCGCGGCGTCGGCCAGGAAGCCGCCGCGGGTGGTGTAGGTGGTTCCGGTGTGCGCGGGGTCGGGGTGGTAGAGCGCGGCGGTGTCCCAGCCGCGGTCGGTCGGGAAGTCGCGCAGCGCGTCCCTGCCCGCGGCGAGCAGCTCCCAGAACTGCTCGGGGGTGTCGGCGCCGGGCAGCCGCAGCCCGGTCGCCACGATGGCGATGGGTTCGCGGGCGGCGTCGGTGACCTCGCGCAGTTCCTCGCGGGTCTTGTAGAGTTCCGCGCTCACCCGCCGGAGCAGGTGCCGCATCTTGTCGTCGGAGGCGACGTCGTTCACAGCGTGACCTTTCGGGGGTTCAGGAGATGCCGAGTTCGGAGCCGATGAAATCGATGAGGTCGTCGTCGGAGGCGCTCGCCAGGGCGGCGGTCCGGTCGGTGGCCGGTGCTGCGGCCTCGGTGAGCCCGCGCAGCCGGTCGAGCGCGGTGGCGCGGGCGGTGCCCCGGAGCGCGTCGCCTGCCAGCAGCTCCCCGATCCGGTCCAGGTCGGCGAGCACGGTGTCGAGCAGCGGCGGCGGGGCCGGGGCGAGGCGCTGCACGAGCAGGTCGGTGAGCGCGGCGACGGTGGGGTGGTCGAAGACCAGGGTGGCGGGCAGGTCGAGCCCGGTGGCGGTGCTCAGCCGGTTGCGCAGCTCGACCGAGGTGAGCGAGGTGAAGCCCTGGTCGCGCAGGCCGCGGTCGTCGTCGACGGCGGTGGTGCCGGTGTGGCCGAGTGCGGCGGCGACCTCGGTGCGCACGAGGTGTGCGAGGTGCCTGCGGGTTTCGGCGGGGTCGAGCTCCGCGAGCAGGTCGGGGAGGTTCGGGGGTGCGGTGTGCTCCGGCTCCGGGCGGAGTTCGGCGAGCAGGCCGGGCCTGGCGTCGGCGGCGGGCCAGTCGATGTCGGCGACGATCAGCCGCGGTGCGGTGTCCGCGACCGCGCGTTCCATGGCGTCCAGCGCGGTCTCCGGGTTCATCGGGCGCAGGCCGTTGCGGCGGAGTTGTGCGGCCGCGGCGGCGCCCGCGATGCCGTCGCCGTCCCAGTGGCCCCAGGCGATGGCGGTGGCGGGGAGGCCGAGGGCACGGCGGTGCTCGGCGAGCGCGTCGAGCACGGCATTGCCCGGCGCGTAGTTGCCCTGTCCAGGGCCCGCGACGGTGCCGGTGATCGAGGAGAACAGGACGAACGAGTGCAGCGGCAGGTGCCGGGTGAGGTCGTGCAGGTGCAGCGCGCCCGCGACCTTGACCCGGTGCACCCGGTCGATCCGCTCCCGGTCCAGCCCGGTGACGAGCGCGTCGTCGAGGACGGCGGCGGTGTGCACGACGTCGGTGAGCGGGCGGTCGGGCGGGATGGCGGCCAGCACGGCGGCCAGGGCAGCGCGGTCGCCGATGTCGCAGGCCACGACGGTGGCGCCGAGTTCGGCGGCCAGCTCGGCGGCGCCGGGGGCCTCGAGGCCGCGGCGGCTGAGCAGCAGCAGGTCGGTGCTGCCGTTGGCGGCGAGGCGGCGCGCGACGTGGGCGCCGAGCGCGCCGGTGCCGCCGGTGATCAAGACGGTGCCGGTGGGGCGCCACGGTGTGGGCGGGCCCGCGAGGGTCGGCACGATGCGGCGGGTGCGGGTGGCGTGTTCGGTGATCGCGAGGTCGGGTTCCGGCGCGGCGAGTGCGGACACGGCCCGGGGGGCGTGGGCGGGGTCGGCGGGGAGCTGGAGAGTTCCCGGGGACGAACCGGTTTCGATGGCGAGGACGTCGAGGAAGGCGCGGTGCCAGGCTGCCACCGGGGTGTGCACGGGGTCGGGGGTCAGGACGCGCAGGGTGTCCGGGCGCGGTACCGCGCGGGCCAGCGCGACGTGGTCGGCGAGCGGGATGTCCGGGGAGAGCGGAAGGAGGGAGACGACCCGGTCCGGGTCGAACGCCATTTCCGTAGCGAGCCGGTGTCCCGGCGTCGCCCCGGCACCGGTTCGGCCGGTGGCGGCGGCGAACTCCGGCACGACACCCGGTTCGAGCCGCAGGGTGCGCACGGTGACGCCGTGCGTCGTGAGCGCGGCGGTGAGCGCGGCCGCCCACGGGTCGGCGGCGCCGTCGGCGGGGACGGCCAGCAACCAGGTGCCGCGCGGGACGGCGGCGGGGTCGGGGACGTCGCGCCACTCGACCCGGTAGGTCCAGGAGTCGACGGCACCGGCCTGCGCGCGCCGGGACCGCCAGGTGTCGAGGGCGGGCAGCAGCGCGGCCAGCGGCTCGGCGCCGATGCCGATGGCGGTGCCGAGCGCGGCGCTGTCGCGCTCGCGGACCCGCTCCCAGAACCAGCGGTCGGCGGCGGGCTCGGTGCCCTCCGGCTCCTCGATCCAGTAGCGGGAGCGCTGGAAGGCGTAGGTGGGCAGCGTGACCCGCGGCGCGGGTGGCACGACGGCCGCCCAGTCGACCGGGTGCCCGGCGGTGAAGGCCGTGGCGGCGGCGGCGAGCAGGGCGCGCACCTCGTCCCGGCCCGCGCGCAGCGTTCCGACCACGACCGCGGTGTCCACGGTCTGCAGGACCTGCGGGGTGAGCACCGGTTCGGCGCCGAGCTCGAGGAAGATCCGGGCCCCGGCGTCGTGCGCGGCGCGCACGGCGTCGGCGAAGCGGACGGTGCCGCGCAGGTGCCGCACCCAGTAGCTGGGGTCGGCGAGTTCGGCGGGGTCGATGATCGCCCCGGTGCTGTCGGAGACGAGGGTGCGGTCGGCGCCGCGGAAGGTCAGCCCGGCCACCACCTGCTCGAACTCGGCGAGCACCGGGTTCATGCGGGCGGAGTGGAAGGCGTGCGAGACGGTCAGCCGCTTGGTGCGGTGGCCCGCCGCCCGCAACGCCGCCGCGAGCTCGAGCACGGCGTCCTCGTCGCCGGAGAGCACGACGGCACGCGGCCCGTTCACCGCCGCGAGCGAGTACTCGCCGCGCGCCACCGCGGCGACCTCCCGCTCGGTCGCCTCGACGGCGACCATGGCGCCGCCGCGCGGGAGGGCGCCCATGAGCCGCCCGCGCGCCGCGACCAAGCGGGCGGCGTCCGGCAGGGCGAGCACCCCGGCCACGTGCGCGGCGACCACCCCGCCGATGGAGTGCCCGGCCACGAACTCCGGCTCGAGACCCCAGGATTCGAGCAGCCGGAAAAGCGCGGTCTGCACGGCGAAGATCACCGGCTGGGTGTATTCGGTGTCGTCGATGGGGCCGTCAGCGCCGAAGGCGACCGCACGGATCGGGTGGGCGAGCGTGCCCGCCCGGTCCACGGCGTCGGCGGCGGCGTCGAAGGCGCTGCGGAAGGCCGGGAAGTGGTCGTACAGGTCGCGGCCCGCGCCCGCGCGCTGGCTGCCCTGGCCGCTGAACAGGACGGCGAGCCCACCGCTCACCGGGGCTCCGGTGACGATGCCGGGGGTGGGCTCGCCCGCCCCGAAGGCGGCGAGCGATTCGAGGTCGAACGCCACCGCGCGGGTGTCGAAGACGGTCCGCTGTCGGACCAGGGCGGAGGCGATCGCCCCCGGCTCCGCGGTACTCGCCGCCAGCTTGCCCGCCTGGCCGCGCAGCGCCGCCTCGGACTTGGCCGACAGCACGAACGGCACATGGTCGACTCCGTCCGCAAGCGGCGCGGCACCGCCGCGCGCCGGGACCGGGGGCGCCTCCTCGATGACGACGTGCGCATTCGTCCCGCTGATCCCGAAGGACGAGATGCCCGCGCGGCGCGGCCGCTCCCCCGCTTCCCACGGCTGCTCGGTGGTCAGCAGCCGCACCGCGCCGGACTCCCAGTCCACGTGCGGGGACGGCGCGTCGACGTGCAGCGTGGCGGGGAGCAACCCGTTCCGCAGGGCCAGCACCATCTTGGTCACCCCGACGGCGCCCGCCGCCGCCTGGCTGTGCCCGATGTTCGACTTCACCGACCCCAGCCACACCGGCCGCTCCCGATCCCGGCCGTAGGTGGCGAGCAGCGCCCCCGCCTCGATCGGGTCACCGAGCGCGGTGCCGGTCCCGTGCGCCTCGACGGCGTCCACCGCGCTCGCGGCGAGGCCGGCATCGGCGAGCGCCGCGCGGATCACCCGCTGCTGCGCGGTCCCGCTGGGCGCGGTGAGGCCGTTGGAGGCGCCGTCGTGGTTGACGGCGGTACCGCGGACGACGGCGAGCACCTCGTGGCCGCGCCGCCGAGCGTCGGAGAGCCGTTCGACCAGCAACAGGCTCACCGCCTCCGCCCAGCCGGTCCCGTCGGCGGCGGCCGCGAACGCCTTGCACCTGCCGTCCGCGGCCAGCCCGCGCTGCCGGGAGAACTCGGTGAACATGCCCGGGTTGGCCATGACCGTCACCCCGCCCGCGACCGCGAGATCCGCCTCCCCCGCGCGCAGCGCCCGCACCGCCAGGTGCAGCGCGACCAGCGATGACGAGCAGGCGGTGTCGACGGTGAGCGCGGGCCCCTCCAGCCCGAAGGTGTAGGCGACGCGCCCGGAGAGCACACTCGGCGACACCCCGGTCAGCCCGAACCCCTCCGCGGCCCCCGGCATCCGGTGCAGCCGCGGGCCGTACTCCTGCGGGGTCGCACCCAGGTAGACGGCGGTCCGCGAGCCCGCCAGCGTGGCCGGGACGATGCCCGCCCGCTCGAAGAGCTCCCAGGCGGCCTCGAGCACCAGCCGCTGCTGCGGGTCCATGGCGGTGGCCTCGCGCGGCGAGATGCCGAAGAAGGCGGCGTCGAAGTCGCCCGCGGCGCGGAGGAAGCCGCCCCGGCGGGCGTAGCCCGCGCCGGGGCGCTCGCCCGCCGGGCCGTACAGGTCGGCGGGGTCCCAGCCGCGGTCGCGGGGGAAGTCGGTGACGGCGTCGCCGCCCGCGGTCAGCAGGGACCAGAGCTGCTCCGGGGTGTCGAGGCCGCCCGGGTAGCGGCCGCTCACCGCGACGATCGCGAGCGGCTCCGCGGGGTCGGCGGTCGCGGTCCGCTCCGGTTCGGCGTGCGCGCCCGCGAGGTGCGCGGCCAGCGCGGCCGGGGTGGGGTGGTCGTAGACGGCGGTGGGGTCGACCCTGGTGCCGAGTGCGCGGGTGAGCGCGGTGGCGAGCTCGGTGGCGCCGAGCGAGTCCAGGCCGAGTTCGCGGTAGGTGCGGCGGGGGTCGATGCGGGCGGGGTCGGTGTGGCCGAGTACCGCGGCGGTGGTGGCGCGGACCAGGGTCGTGGGGTCGGGGACCGAGGTCGGGAACGCGGCACGTCCGGATGCGGGGACGGAAACGCGGCTGTCCAGGGCATCGTCCGCACCTGGCTCGCTGGGTTCGTGGAGCGCAGCGGGTCGACCGAGCGAATCGGCGATCGCACCGGACAGATCGGGCACGCCGATCGAATCGAGCGGACGGGTGATCGCAGCGGGCGCGGCGAGCGCGCCCGCGTCCGGACCGTCCGCCGCGGCCGGAAGGAAGGTGTCGAGCCAGTACCGCTCGCGCTGAAAGGCATACGTCGGCAGCGAGATCGGCCCGGCCGGGGGAACCACGGCCGCCCAGTCCACCGCGTGACCGTGCGCGAATACCGTCGCGGCGGCGGTGAGCACCGAACGCGCCTCGTCCCGCCCGCGCCGCAGCGTCCCGACCGCCACCGGTAACCCGGCCGCCTGCGGCGTCAGCACCGGCGCGGCCCCGACCTCGATGAACACCTCCGCCCCGAGCGCACGCAGCGTGCGGATCGCCTCGGCGAACCGGACGGTGCCGCGCAGGTGCGCCACCCAGTACGCCGGGTCGGAGACATCCGTGAGCACCGCCCCGGTCGAATCCGACACCAGCACCGGCCCGGTCGGCGCCCGGAACCGGAGCCCGGCGACCACCTCCGCGAACTCGCTCAGAATCGGCTCCATGGCCGCGGAGTGGAAGGCGTGCGACACCGCGAGCCGCTTGGTCCTGCTCCCCACGGCGGCCAGCCGCCCGGCCACCGCGGCCACGGCCTCCTCCGCCCCGGAGAGCACCACCGCCCGCTCGGCGTTCACCGCGGCGATCGACACCCCCTCGACCAGTACCGCCCTGACCTCGGCCTCGGTCGCCTCGACCGCCACCATGGCCCCGCCGCGCGGCAGCGAACCCATGAGCCGCGCCCGCGCCGCCACCAGCCGCGCGGCGTCGCCGAGCGACAGCGCCCCCGCCACGTGCGCGGCCACGATCCCGCCGATCGAGTGCCCCGCGACCGCGGCGATCCCGATCCCCCAGGATTCCAGCAGCCGGTACAGCGCCGTCTCGACGGCGAAGACGACCGGCTGGGTGTACTCGGTGTCGTCGATCGGCCCGTCCGCGCCGAAGGCCACGTCGCGGATGGCATGCTCGGCGTCCAGCTCCCGATCCAGCAGCGTGGCCGCCTCGTCGAAGGCGGCCCGGAACACCGGGAACCGCGCGTACAGCTCGGCGCCCGCCCCGGCCCGCTGGCTGCCCTGCCCGCCGAACAGCACCGCCACCGAGCCGTCCACCAGCGTGCCGGTGACGACCCCGGGACCGCCCGCGTTCGCCGCCAGCGCGGTCAACCCGCCCCGCAGCTCGGCGGGGTCGGCGGCGAGCACCACCGCGCGCGCGTCGAGCACCGCCCGGTCCCGCACCAGCGCGGAGGCGATGTCGGCCGGCTCGGCCCCGGCCGCGAACTCCGCCAGCCGCGCGGCCTGTGCGGGCAGTGCCGCGGCCGACGCCGCCGTCACGACGAACGGGATCACCCCCCGGACGCCCTCCGCCCGCTGCTCGGCGCGTCCGGGCAGCTCCGCAGCCAACCGCTCGGCACAGCTCGGCCTGCCACCGCGCCGCCAGGCGTGCTCGCTCTCGGGGCCTCCTCCGCCACCTCGATGTCCCCCGCCGGACGACTCCGCCCCGCGCACCGGAACCACGCTGGGAGCCGACTCCACGACCACGTGCACGTTCGTCCCGCCCATGCCGAACGAACTCACCCCCGCCACGGCGGGTCCGGAAACATCCGGCCACGGCTCGGTCGCCGTCACCACGCGCAGCGCGGTCGGATCCACCGCCGGATGCGCCCTGGAGTGCCCCAGGGTCGCCGGAATCTCCCGATTCCGCACCACCAGGATCGCTTTCAGCAACCCCGCCAATCCTGCGGCACCTTCCAGGTGCCCGATATTCGGCTTCACCGACCCCACCGCGACCGGCCCGGCCGCCCCGAAGACCGCGGCGATGGCCGCCGCCTCGACCGGATCCCCGACCGGCGTCCCGGTCCCGTGCAGCTCGACGTACCGCACCTCGTCCGGTCGCACCCCGGCCCTGGCGTGCGCGCGCCGGATCACCGCCGCCTGCGCCTCCGGCACCGGAACGGTCAGCGCCGTCGCGGCACCGTCGTGCGCGACGGCGGTCGAACGGATCACCGCGTGTACCCGACGCCGCTCGGCCACCGCGCGTTCCAGCGGCTCGAGCAGCAGCACCACCCCGCCCTCGCCGCGCACGTAGCCGTCGCCGTCCGCGTCGAGGACGGTCGCGCGCCCGCTCGGCGAGACCCCGCCGAAGCGCTCGGCGGCCAGCGCCCCGGCCGCGGTCAGGTTCAGGTTCACCGCGCCGACGAACGCCGCCGACACCTCCCCGCAGGCGATGCTCGCGCACGCGGCGTGCACCGCCGTCAGCCCGGACGACTGCGCGGAGTCGACGGCCAGGCTGGCCCCCCGCAGGCCGAGGACGTGCGAGATCCGGTTGGCCAGCACGCCCCGGTTCAGCCCGGTCAGCGTGTGCCTGGTGACGGCGCCGTCCCCGGCCTGCTGGGTCAGCGCGGCGTAGTCGCTCGCGATGGCGCCGACGAAGACCCCGGTCTCGGTATCGCGCAGCCCGGTCACCGGGATGCGCGCGTCTTCGGTTGCCTCCCAGGCGAGTTCGAGCAGCAGCCGCTGCTGCGGGTCCATGGCGGCGGCCGCGCGCGGGGCGATGCCGAAGAGCCCGGCATCGAAGCGGTCGACCTCGTCCAGGAAGCCGCCGGTCAGCCCCGCGATCCCGGGATCGGCGGCCGCGCGCCGCCGGGACGGGCGCCCGATGGAATTCGCCGCGGCGCGCAGGAGTTCCCAGAAACGGTCGGGGTCATCGGCGCCCGGCAGCCTGCAGGCCACACCGACGACCGCGATCGGACGAAAATCAGCCACCTGAATTGTCTCCCTCTGATCCGGGGGAATTGCGGTCGATTCGACCGGCACTTTTCGCAAGTGTGCGGTGCAGAGAAAGTGCGGGCAACCTGGTATGAGCTGCCTCACAGCACAGCATAATCCGCTGAAAAGTGCTGCTGTGCAGCCTTTTCGGTGACCAACGATCGGAACCGCCGATACCCGCGGATATGGAACTCCGATCGAACGGAATTACGATCGCGTCCGGATGAAATACGCCCGGCAACTCTCGTAACAATAGACGACAGATCCGGGATCCCTTGTGATCGTGACGATTCAAAGGGTGCGCAACACGCGGAAAATGTAGTTCGATTACCGCCCAGGGATTCTCGACGAGGGGTGAAGTGACGGTTATGGCGGACCCGCTGGATCTGGTGCATCTCCGAACACTGGTCGCGATCGCCGACACCGGCGGTTTCCGGCGGGCGGCCGACGCGCTGCACCTGAGCCAGCCGACGGTCAGCCAGCACGTGCGGTTGCTGGAGCGCAGGCTGAAGCGCAGGCTGGTGCAGAAGGAGGGGCGCGGCTCCCGATTCACCACCGACGGCGAGCGTTTCGTCGGCGAGGCCCGCACCCTGCTGGCCGCGCACGACCGGCTGCTCGACCGCTTCGTCCCGGCCGACCCGGGCCGGATCACCATCGGCTCCACCGAGCACGCGGGCGACGGGCTGCTGCCGGAGCTGCTCGGCGTGCTGCGCGCCGCGTACCCCGATGTCTACCTGCGGTTCCGCATCGACCGCTCGACCAGCCTGACCGAGTCGGTGACCAAGGGCGCGCTCGACCTGGCGGTGGTGCTCGGCGGTAGCAGCGAGCCGACCGGTGCCGAGGTGGGCGAGCTGGCGCTGCGCTGGGTGGCGGCGCCGGGCTGGCAGGCCGCGGCGAGTGGCGGGCAGATCCCGCTGGTGGCCTTCGAGGAGCCGTGCGGGCTGCGCAGGCGCGCGGTGCACCGGCTGGCCGAGCAGGGCTACAGCGTCAGCGTGACGGCCGAGTCCGGCACGCTCGACGGGGTGCTCGCCGCCGCGCAGGCCGGGCTCGGCGTCGCGCTGCTCCCCTTCCACGGCGCGGTGCCGCACGGGCTGGCCGAGGTGGCCGGGTTCCCGGCCATGGGCACCATCGACGTCCGGTTGGTCACCCGCCGCGGTCTCGGCCCCGATATCGAGCTCACCGCGATCGAGACCATCACCGCGCACTACCGCTCGATCACCGGCCGCAGGCTGCGGGGCGCGGCGTGAGCGACTGGCGGGACGACGGCGTGCGGGTGATCAGGGGCGATCAGCTCGACCCGAACACCGCGCAGACACCGGGGATGGACCGGGCGGCGGCGATCACCGCCGCCCGGGTCGGTGCGGCGAAGATCTGGGCCGGGACGGTGGTGATCCACCCCGACGCCAAGACCGGCGCGCACCACCACGGCGAGCTGGAGAGCGTGATCTTCGTGCTGCGCGGGCGGGCCAGGATGCGCTGGGGCGAGCGGCTGGAGTTCGTGGCCGAGGCCGAGCCGGGTGACTTCATCTTCGTGCCGCCGTTCGTGCCGCACCAGGAGATCAACGCCGACACCGAGGAGCCGCTGGAGTGCGTGCTGGTGCGCAGCGGCGGCGAGGCGGTGGTGGTGAACCTGGACATCGAGCCGGTGGAGAAGCCGGACACGGTGCACTGGGTCGACCCCATCCACCGCCACCCCTGACCTACTCCGGCACGCCGAGCCCGCGCGCCAGCACCGGCCACGACGCCTTCAGCGCCTCCTGCCAGTAGCCCCAGGAGTGCGTGCCGGTGGGCTGGAAGTCGTAGGTGGCGGGGATGCCGAGCCCGTCCAGCCGCTGCCGCAGGTTCTGCGTGCAGACGTTCACCGCGGCCTCGATGACGCCGCCGAGCACCAGCTGGTTCAGGTAGCCGCGCGGGCCCGGCTGCATGTGCGCGCCGTTGAAGACGTCGTGGTGCCCGGGCACGCCGGTGCCGGTGGAGACGAACAGCTCGAGCCCGCGCAGCCGGTCGGCGTGCACGTACGGGTCGTTGGCGGCCCAGGCGGGGTCGCCGGGCGGGCCGTACATGTTGGCGGTGTCGCCGCCGCCCCAGGTCTCCACCGCGAGCTTCACGAACTCCTGCCCGAGCGGGTCGCTGATCTGCGCGCAGCCACTGTAGGCGGCGACCGCCCGGTAGAGCCCGGGCGCGGCGATCGGCAGCTGCAGCACCGAGGTGCCCGAGGTGGAGAGCCCGGCGATGGCATTGGCGCCGGTGGTGGCGAACTCGGCGTCGACGAGCGGGGGCAGCTCCTCGGTGAGGAAGGTCTTCCAGCGGTTGAGCCCGAGCTTCGGGTCGGGGGCGCGCCAGTCGGTGTAGTAGCTCCAGCGGCCGCCGACCGGTTGCACCACGTAGACGTCCTTGGTGGCGAGGAAGCCGGAGACGACGTCGGTCTGGCGCTGCCAGGTGGCCGAGTCCTGGCCGCCACCACCGCCGTTGAGCAGGTAGAGCACCGGGTGGGGTGCGCCGGTGTCGGCCGGGCGCAGCACGTCGACCATGATGTCCCGGCCCATGGCGGCCGAGTACACGCGCAGCTGCACGGTGCGGTCGTCGACGGCCCAGCGGCCGGTGATCGCGGGAGCCTCCGGTGCGGCGTTCGCGGGCGCGGGCAGCCCGGTGCTCAACGCGGCGGCGATGGCCGCCACCGCGAGGGCGCGCAGGCCGCGGGCGGTGCGGCGGGGTCGGCTCGGGCCTGGCATGGGCGGTTCCGTTTCTCTTCGGGCTCCCGGTGCTGTCCGGAGCCCACCGGGCCGGGCGGCCCGGTGGGTCCGGTACCCGCGTGCTGCGGCCGGGGCGGTCGGCGGGGTCGTGCGTTCCCGGCCCGGCCGCACGGGTGCGGGCGCATCCGCCGGGCGGATCGGGGAGCCGGTCGGCCCGCCCGGGGATGCGGGCTGACGCTACGACCCTGGCCACCCGGTTCCGCGCCGCTTCCGGGGTTCCTGGACGACTCACGAATGCCGGTTCCGCGGTCCGGTGACCGACCACAGCACCGGCCGCGAACAGCGCGAATCGGGGTCACGTGGCGTTCCACCAACCGGCGCGGCGGGTTTCGGTGACATCTCCAGACAATGCCGGGCGATGCCCGCCGCCCGGAGAGCCGGATTGATCATGTGGGGATCGGTCCGCGAACGGGGGAACGGCGACAGGAGTTCGAATGCGCAGCACCGCAGCCGGGCAGGCGACCGCGCCCGCGCACCGCCTCGACGGGCACCGGTACCGGGCCACGGCCAGGGTGGAGGTCACCGCGGGGGCGGTGCGGGAATTCGCCCGCGCGGTCCGGGACTTCCATCCGGCGCACTCCAGCGCGGCGGCCGCCGCCGCACTCGGGTACCCGGCGCTCATCGCCCCGCCCACCTGGAGTTCGATCGTGCTGGGGCGGGTGCAGCGGGAGATCCTGGAGATCGTCGGCTCCGGTTCGGGAAGCGCCAGGATTCTGCACGCCGACCAGGTGATCGATATCGGGCGCCCGCTCGTCGCCGGTGATCTGCTCGGGTGCGACATCTACTTCGAGTCGTTCCGGCAGTTCGCCGACTACGACGTCATGGCGATCCGCAGCGCGCTGACCGCCGCCGACGGGGCCGTGGTGCAGACCGGCTCCGCCGCGCTGCTGGCCCGCACCGGCGAGCGGGAGTCGGTGCTCGGCGCGGTCGCGCGCCGGATCACCGAGCGCGGCTACGCCCCCGTGGACGGCCCCGTCCCGGAGGCGCCGCTGCCCGCGCGCACCGACCGCACCCCGCGCCCCGCCGTGCGCTTCGAGGACCTGGCACCGGGCGCCGAGCTCCCGCCCGGCTCGCTGCTGCTCGCGCACGAGGACCTGGCCCGCTTCGCCGCCGCCACCGGCGAACCGGCCCGCCCCGAGGCGGGCGGCGTCGCGCCGGGCATGCTGCAGCTCGGCCTGGCCTCCGGGTACGTGAGCAACTGGCTCGGCGACCCCGGCGCCGTCACCCGCCTGCGCGCCCAGTTCGGCAGCTTCACCCACTCCCTGCGCATCCCCGCCGCGGGTGCGATCGCGGTGACCCTGCGCGGTCGCGTCGCCCGCCTCGACCCGCAGACCCGCCGCGCCACCCTCGCCCTCGACCTGCGCTCCGCCGGCCGCCCCCTCTTCGGCTACGCCGCCGCCGAAGTCCGGTTTCCCTGACCGCCGCACGGCGTCGAGACCGTCGCGTCGCCTGGCGGCGGTTCGATCGCCGTCGGGTGCGTGCGTCGAGCCCCTAGGAGGGCCCTACCTCGAGGGCGGGGGCCAGCGCGGCCCAGGTGCGCGGCAGCTGGGCCGCGAAATCGGGCCAGGTGTGCATGCCGTCCGGCGCGTACTCCACGGTGGCCGGGATGCCGAGCTGCGCCAACCGCCCGGCGAAGAGCTCGGTGCAGGCCCGCGACCCCGCCTCCAGCGCGGCCCCGCCCCCCGCCTCGGCCAGCGCCGCGGGCACCGACGGCGCCTGGGCGATCGCCACCAGGTCGGCGGGGGTCGGCAGCCCGGGCGAGGCCGACAGGTACACGGCGGTCCCGCGCAGCGACTCCGCCCCGAGCACGCTGTCGTGCTCCGCCCACTGCGGTGAGCCCGGCGGCCCCCACAGGTTCTGCACGTCACCCCCGCGGGAGGCGACGGTGATGGTGGTGACCGCGCGCCCGAGCGGGTCGGCGGTCGAGTAGCACCCGCTCATCCCGGCCACCGCCCGGTACAGCCCCGGGTGCCGCTGGGCCAGCATGATGGCGGCCTGCGCCCCCATCGAGACCCCGGCGACCGCGCGCCGCCCGTCCGAGCGCAGCAGCGACTCCACGATCGGCGGCAGCTCCTCGGTCAGGAAGGTCTCCCACCGGTTCAGCCCGAGCGCGGCGTCGGTGCGCTCCCAGTCGCTGTACATACTGCCGGTGCCGCCGCCGGGCACCACGACGTCGACCGGCTGGTCCGCGAAGAACTCCGCCGCCCTCCCCTTGGTGAGCCAGGCCGAGGTGGCGTCGCCGTCCACCCCGTCGAGCAGGTAGAGCACCGGCCGCGGCCCCGAGCCGGAGCCGTGCAGCACGTCGACCGAGATGATCCGCCGCATCCCCGCCGAGGCGATGCGCAGCGTCTCCCGCCCTTCCGCCCGCGGAATCCGCTCGACCAGCCCCGACCTGGTCATGGCCGGGTCGATCGGCGGCGGGGTGGCCGGCGTCGGCGCCGGATCGGCCGGGCCCGGCGCGGGCGGGGCGGGCACCGGCGGCGGCAGCGGGGCGCCCGACGGCGACGCCACCACCCCGGTCCCGGAGGCGACGGCGAGCGCGAGCGCCGCCGCCGCGGCGACCCCGAGCGGGAGGCGGCGGCGCAGGTTCCGGCTCATCCGGCGGCCGCCAGTGGTAGCGCGCCCGAGCGCTCGGCCTGCCCGGCGAGGAATTCGCGGAGCTCGGCGCGCGCCCGCTCCCCCTCCGCGCCGAACTCCAGCTCCGACACCCGCCACATCCGCAGCGTGGGAAGCAGGACTTCGGTCAGGTGCACGGAGGAGTCATACCCGCCGTAGGCGGCGAAAATCGCCGCCTCGCGGTCGAATCCGGGAAGCGCGGCGTGCGGCGGCCGGAACCCGACGACCACGTCGGCCACCGCGCGCATCGCGGCGTCAGGGGCTACGGCCAGCGCGGCGGCGGTGAGGTCGCGGAAGGCGATGAGGTGCAGGTTCTCGTCGGCGGCCACCCGGCGCAGCATGCGCTCGGTGGCGGGCTGGGCGCTGCGCGCGCCGAGGCGGCGGTAGGCGGTGCGGACGGCGGCGTGCGCGATGGTCGCGTAGACCAGCGCGGGCAACGGTCCGGCGTCCACCTCCGGCCAGCGCACCCCGGCGGCGGCGCGGGCCGACCTGGCCGCTTCGAACTCGGCCGGGTCGACGGCGCCGGTGCCGACCAGGTACTCGCGGAGCACGATCGCGTGCCTGCCCTGCTCGGCCGTCCAGCGCCCGATCCAGGCGCCCCACGCGCCATCGCGGCCGAAGGCGGTGCACAGTGCGCGGTGCCAGGCGGGCAGGTCGTGCTCGAGCAGCGCGAGCGATATCAGCATGCGCCGGGTACCCGGATCGGATTCCGGAGGCGGGGCGAGGAGCCGAATTCCGGCGCGGTCGGCGATATTCCGGCCGCGCGGGCGGTGCTCGTCGGGATCCCATTCCCGTGCCTTGCGCAGATGGTCGCGGAGCGCTCGGCCGACCGCCGGTTCGAGATCACGGGTGATTGACCGGTCGGTCGGCATTGCGGAAACTCCTCACCGGGCCGGAAACGCCGGGCCCACCTGCCACGATAGGCAACAGCGCTCAGGCGGAGCGACCGATTCGAGCGGCATTGGGCGGAGTGACGACTCCCCTGCGCGCCTGCTGGGGCGCGTCACAAGCGCGGCCGTCGGCGATATCCGGAATGGAATAGAGCCCGGGGCCGCGCCCCGACTCGCGGATATCGTCGAGCATGTCGTGCGCGCGCGCCGCCAATTCCGGAATGCGTCCGGTGGCGCCCGCGGTGACGGCGGCGGTGAGCGGCACCTCGGCGGCCTCGCTGAGCACCGCGAGGGTCTCGGTGCGCATGGTCGCGGCGGTCAGCGCCGCGTCGGCGTCCAGCGGAACGAGCACGGTGCCGCCGTCGGTGCCGAGCAGCGAGAGCGCCCTGGAGCCGAAGGGGTTGGCCAGCGCCGACTGCACCCGGCGCAGCTTGCGCCGTGCCACCGAGGCGGCGCCGAAACCACGCTCCTCGTCCGGGTGCGGGGGGATGGCCAGCGCGACCACCTGGTACGACTCGGCCACCGGGATTCCGCTCTGCCGCGCCATCCGGTGCACCCCGTGCCCGCCGAGCAGCGCGGCGACCATGGTCTGCGCCGCGGTCTGGTGCTCGCGCGCCACCGCCCGGTGCTCGTCGGCGTAGGCGGCGGAGGCGAGCACGGTGACCCGCTCCAGCGCGCGCAGCAGCAGCTCGGCGCCGTCGACCACCGGCCGCGCGGCCTGCCCCGATTCCTCGGCCAGCAGCTCCAGCCCGGCCCGGACGCCGTCGTGGCAGGCCTCGAGCACCGCCTCCAGCGCGACGCCCTCGCGCGCCCAGCGGGCCGCGGAGCCGCTCGGGTCCACCGCCGCGGCGGTGCTGCGCGGGCGCAGCGACCCGGCCGCCTCGGCGATCAGGGTGCGGGCGGCGTCGGCGACGTCACCACCGGGCAGCCCGTGCCCGCGGTGCAGATGTTCGACGAGTTTCGCTTCCAGGCCCGCCGCGCCCGTTCCGTGTGTGCCCACCATGACTGCCGAAGGCTAGCGAGCCCGCGCCGGATTGCACCCGGTCCCGAACCGTCTTGCGGGAAAGTCATCAGCCCGTCACCGGCCCCTTGGGGGGAATCACAAGAAGATCACGGCCGCCGCCGGGAAAGGGGTCGAGGATACGCGGCGGAGCGGCCGATTTCCATCGCTACCAGCGGATCTCGCACTCGACCGCACACAGGGGAGAATTTCTTCGGAACGGCCCGCATTCGCCGCATTGTTGCGGGAGCGGCAGGGAGCGCGAAGGGGAGACGCAGCGCCGACCGCGCATTCCCGGCGCTGCGTCGCGCCAACGATAAACCCGGCGCCCCGCGGCTCCGCCACCCCGACGCAATTCTGGAGACCTTCATGAGCTGAAACGCCGCAGGGCAGGGATCCGACACAATCGGTGACGACGACGGTGCTGTGAACCGTCCCTGAGATCACCCCGGCCCGGGCGCCACCGGCCCGGCACCGCTAGCATCGGCCCTTCGCCCGCCGACGGGCAGGGGCGACGCCGAGAGTTCGAAGAAGGTAGACGAGTAGACGATGAGCGGTACCCGAGAGAAGCTGGAACAGCTGCAGGCCGTCCTGGAGCTGGCCGAGGAACCGGCGGGGGAAGCCGGGATCGCCAAGCGCAAGGCCAAGGAGATCCCGAGCGCCCGCGAGCGGGTCCGGATGCTGCTCGACCCGGGCACCTTCGTCGAGATCGGCGCGCTCGCGCGCCAGCCCTACACCGACAACGCCATGTACGGCGACGGCGTGGTCACCGGCCGCGGCTACATCGACGGCCGCCCGGTCGTGGTGGTGGCGCACGACCAGACGGTGTTCGGCGGCTCGGTCGGCGAGATGTTCGGCCGCAAGGTCGCCGCCGCGCTCGACTTCGCGCTGCAGAACGGTTGCCCGGTGGTGGCGATCAACGACTCCGGCGGCGCCAGGATCCAGGACGCCGTCACCTCGCTGGCCTGGTACGCGCGGATGAGCAGGCGGCAGGAGGAGCTCTCCGGCTTCGTGCCGCAGGTCTCGATCATGCTCGGCAAGTGCGCGGCAGGCTCGGTGTACGGCCCGGTGAACACCGACATCCTGGTGGCCACCGAGAACTCGTACATGTTCGTCACCGGCCCCGAGGTCATCAAGGCGGTCACCGGTGAGGAGGTGACCATGGAGGAGCTCGGCGGCGCCCGCGTGCAGGCCGACAACGGCACCATCCACCACGTCGCCACCACCGAGCGCGCGGCCTTCGACTGGGCCCGCAAGTACCTCAGCTACATGCCGACCAACTGCCTGGAGACCCCGCCGCTGGTCAACCCCGGGCTGGAGCCGGAGCTCACCGACTCCGACCGCGAGCTGGACGCGATCATCCCGGACTCCGACCGCGCGGGCTACGACATGCACGACGTCATCCTGCGCTGCTTCGACGACGGCGACTTCCACGAGATCGCCGAGGACAGCGCGCGCAACCTGATCGTCGGCTTCGCCCGGGTGGACGGCCGCGCGATCGGCGTCGTCGCGAACCAGCCGATGCAGCTCGGCGGCGCCATCGACGCCGCGGCCTCGGACAAGGCCACGCACTTCATCCGGCTCTGCGACGCCTTCAGCCTGCCGCTGGTCTTCCTGGTCGACAACCCGGGCGTGCTGCCCGGCGTCGAAGAGGAGCGCAACGGCGTCATCAAGCGCGGCGGCCGGTTCTTCCGGGCGGTGATCGAGGCGACGGTCCCGATCGTCACCGTCGTCATCCGCAAGGCCTACGGCGGCGGCTACGCGGTGATGGGCTGCAAGCAGCTCGGCGCCGACATCAGCCTGGCCTGGCCGACCGCGCGGATCGCGGTCATGGGCGCGGAGAGCGCGGTCGGCATCGTCGGCAAGCGGCAGCTCATGAAGGTGCCCGAGGAGCAGCGCGCCGCGGTCCGCGACTTCATGATCGACCAGTACAACACCACCACCGCCACCCCGTGGATCGCCGCCGAGCGCGGCTACATCGACGCGGTGATCGAGCCGTCCGCCACCCGGCTGGAGATCCGGCGCGCGCTGCGGCTGCTGCGCGAGAAGGAGCTCACGAAGCGGCACAACCCGCGCAAGCACTCGCTCTTCCCGGTGTAGTCCGGTCAGGCGCCCGCCCAGGGCGCGCAGGCCCATTCGCGGTCCCAGGCGCGCGAGCGCCTGCGGTCGAGGACGGCGCGCGCGGCCAGGTAGCCACCACCGCACACGAGCAGCGCGGCGAGCAGCGCGCCGCCTGCGAGCAGGGTCGCGCGCCCGAGCGGCCGGGCGGGCGGCGGCGGCTCGACCGGCTCGCCCGCGGCGTTCAGCCACACGGTCACCTCGCCACCGGGCGTCAGCATCCCGGTGGCGCGGTGCACCGAGGTGCGCTCGGCGCCGTCGAGTCCGGTGAAGCGCACGGTCGCGCTGGAGACCGGGGCGTACAGCGGGGCGTGCTCGGCGGTGAGCACGGTGGCGGGCACCGGACGCAGCTTCGCCTGCTCGGCCGCGACCGCGCCGACCTCCGCCCGGTACGTCGGGAGCGCGACCAGCAGTGCGGTCAGCGGCAGCGCGGCGAGGAAGGCCAGCAGCAGCAGCGCCGCGAGCGCGGTCTGCAGCCGGTCCTCGCGGCGGCGCATGGGGTTGCGGTCCAGCCCCGCGCGCCTGCAGGTGCGGCGCAGCGGGCCTGCCTGCCCGATGGTCATAGCGGGGACTCCTCCGGGATCGCGGCGGCGACGAGCAGCAGGTGCGCGTCGAAGAACTCGCCGACCAGCCGCGGTAGCGCGTCCGGGTCGGCGCCGAGCGCCCAGGTCTGGAAGGCGGCGAGCAGCACGCCGGACCCGGCCGCGACCGCCGCGGCGGGGCGCCGGTCGACGGCGGGGTCGACACCGAGCCGCGCGGCCAGGATGTCGACCGCCTCGCGCTGCCCGGCCAGCCGGATGCGCTGGTAGCCGGTGAAGAGCCTGGGCTCGCTGTCGAAGCGGCGGAAGACCACCCAGCGCCTGGTCCAGAGCGGGACGTCGCCGCCGTCGCCCTCCGCCGCGGCCAGCCAGTCCTGCACCGCGTTGCGGTAGGCGAGCAGCGGCGGCTCGGCGGCCGGGCGACCGCGCAGCGCGGCGTTGAAGACGTCGACATCGCGGTCGATGTCGCCGAGCACCGCGTCCTCGATGGAGGCGAAGTGCCTGCTGAAGGTGCGCCGCGTGACCCCGGCCCGCCCGGCGATGTCCTCGACCGCGACCCCGGCCAGCCCGCGCTCGACCAGCAGGTCGAAGGCGGCGCGCGAGAGCGCGGTCCGGCTGCGCCTGGTGCGCTGCCTGCGGCCGTCGAGGTCGACATCGTCGTCGCCACCCATGGCCGCAGTGTAGCGCGCTATTGTCCCACGGAGACATAACTTCGCCGAACCGGCTCGGCAGTGCCGTTTCACAACGAAACACCGGCCCCCACGGTATATTTCACGAATTTTGCGAAATGGGCGCGGTGTTCCACTGGGCAAATTATGCGCCGATTTCTCCGTCCGAGACAGTGAAACGGCGTTCCCGGCCCGGACTTTCACTCTCTCCGCCAGCCTGACCAGGGAAGACGCTGCGGCACTTGACCAGGTGTGTGCCCACGGTTACAAATAAAATTCCCGCCGACCCGAGCTGTTCGAACCGGCCGACGAGAAGTGCAAGCGCTTGGTTACCGACGTTATCGACGTGGTCGCGGAGTTCCCGGTCGACCGCAAGGCAGTATCGGATCTCCTGCAGATTCCGGATACCTACCCGCGACTGTTCCCGGGCATCGGCGCGTGCGACCCGCTGGAGTCGGTCGAGGGCGATCCGGTGATCCGCTTCCGGGTCGGCACCCCCGCGACCGAGATCCGCACCCACGTGGTGCGGATGACCGCCGCGCGCGGCGGCGACGGCATCGAGCTGCACTGCCCCGCGCAGGGCAGCTTCACCTCCATCCGGCTCCAGGGCGACCAGCGCAGGACCCGGGTCACGGTCACCTTCTTCGCGCCCGCGCGCATGCACCCCGGCCTGGCCGACCTGCCCAACTCCGCGGTGGTGGACTGGGCCGTGCGCGGCCTGCGGCGCCTGGCCGACCTGGTGCTCGGCACCCCGACCTCGGTGGTGGTCAACGGCGAGGACTCGCCGCTGCGCAGGCGCGCCGACATCGCCAGGCAGGTGGTGGCGGGCGGCGTGCTGCGCACCTACCGCCCCGACTCCGCGGTCCGGCAGCTGCGCAGGCTCTCCGAGTACGGCTTCAACCTGGCGGGCGGCTACGCCTCCGGCGCGATCCGGGTGCCGCACCGCCCCGCCGTCGTCGACGCGTGGGGCTCGCGCACCTTCGCCGAGATGCACGAGCGCACCGAGCTGCTCGCCGCCGCCATGGCCGAGGCCGGGCTCGGCGCCGGTGACGCCGTCGGCATCCTGGCCCGCAACCACGGCGCCATGGTCGAGACCATGGTCGCCGCGGGCAAGCTCGGGGTGGACGCGGTGCTGCTGAACACCGGGCTGCCCGCGCGGCGGATCGAGGAGATCGTGCAGCGCGACCGGCTGGAGGCGCTCTTCGTCGACGCCGAGTACGACCACCTGGTGCAGTACCTGCACACCGATTTGCCGCGGTTCCGCACCGAGAACCTGCCCGGCGACGACTGGAACGTCACCACCGAGGACCTGATCGGCGACGGACACCGGGAGTACCGCAAACCGGTGCAGCCGGGCAGGTTGGTGGTGCTCACCTCGGGCACCTCCGGCACCCCCAAGGGCGCCCGCCGCCCGCACCCCAAGGGGTTCGCCACGGTCGCCGCGCTCATGTCGAGGATCCCGCTGCGCAGCGACGAGAACATGCTCATCCCCGCCCCGCTCTTCCACACCTGGGGGCTGGCCGCGCTGCAGCTGAGCACCGCGATCCGGGCCACCGTCGTGCTGCCGGAGCGCTTCGACGCCGAGGAGTGTCTGCGGCTGGTGCACGAGCATCGGATCACCACGCTGATCGTGGTGCCGATCATGGTGAACCGGATCCTCGACCTGCCCGCGGGCGTACGCGCCCGCTACGACACCTCCAGCCTGCGCATCGTGGCGAGCTGCGGCGCCCCGCTGGCAGGCGCCACCGTGCTCGACTTCATGGACACCTACGGCGACATCCTCTACAACGTCTACGGCTCCACCGAGGTGTCATGGGCGACCATCGCCGACCCGGACGACCTGCGCACCTCCCCCACCACCGCGGGCCGCCCCCCGCTCGGCACCAGGCTCGGGGTGCTCGGCCCGGACCGCAAGCCGCTGCCGGTCGGCCGGACCGGGCGGGTCTACGTCGGCAACCACATGCTCTTCGACGGCTACGTGAACTCGGCCCCGCCGGACGAGGCGGACGGCATGCTCGACACCGGCGACCTCGGCTACCTGGACGCCACCGGCAGGCTGTTCATCGCGGGCCGGGACGACGAGATGATCATCTCCGGCGGCGAGAACGTCTTCCCGCGCCCGGTCGAGGAGGCGCTGGCACACCTGCCGCAGGTGAGCGAGGTGGCGGTGGTCGGCGTCCCGGACCGGGAGTACGGCCAGCGGCTCGCGGCCTTCGTGGTGAAGCGGGAGGGCGCCGGGTTGGACTCGGACATGGTGCGCAACTACGTGCGGCACCGGCTGAGCCGCTTCTCCGTCCCGCGCGACGTCACCTTCCTGAGCGCGCTGCCGCGCGGCGAGACCGGCAAGATCCTCAAGCGCATGCTGGTCGGGGCCGGGGGTGACCCGCCGCTCCCTCCCCCGGCCCTGGGGACGGTGGCGCCCTGATCGATCAGGGCAGCTGAGCCCGCCCGACCCGCAGGTCGGGCCCCGGCATCCCGGACCCGGGGCACAACACCAGCGAATCACCGGGAGCCGCGGTCACCGCACCCCTGCGGGGCGGCGCCTCCGCCCCGGCGAGCACCGGCAGCCCGTGCCACGGGCGGTCGCACCAGCCGTGCGGGCAGCGCGGGAAACGGTCGCCGGTCAGCGGTTCCGGCGCGAGCCGGGCCAGCGCCTCCAGAAAAGTCCCCGACCTGACCATGGTCATCACCCCGTCTTCGCCGGTCACCGCCGTGCACCCGATCGGTTGTCATTCTGCGGGGTCGGCAACCGATCCGCAACCATTTCCGGTCAGTCCCACCACAGCCGCCAGACCGGGCGCAGCAGCCGCTCGGCGACCCCGTCCAGGGAACCGTAGTCCTGGTGCACCGCGTCCGGGCAGTAGGCGAAGGCCTCGTACGCGGCGGCCAGCGCGGTCTCCCGGTCCGGCAGCGGGGCCAGGTGCCGCAGCCACACCGTGTCGAAGCCGAGGGTGAGCAGCTCGGCCCGGTACAGGTGGTGCCAGCGGCGCAGCACCGCTGCGTGCTCGGCGCCGTCGAGCCCGGCATTGCAGGCCCCCTGCCAGCCCAGCCGGGCGGGCACCAGCCAGGGCGCGGCCACCGGAACCAGGGCGACGCGGTCGAATTCGTCGCCGATGATCGCCCAGGTGTCGGCCCAGTCGAAGCCCGCGTAGCGGTCCGGGTCGTCGGCGTCGCCCAGGTCGACCTCGGCGCGCACCGGGTCGCCGTACTCGCGGTCGGTCACGCGCGCGGTGAGCACCGCGGCGCCGTCCAGCGGGCCGGGGACGGTCTCCGGTTCGTGCGGGTGGTGCAGCGTCGCCTCCTCGACGAGCACCGGCCAGAAGCCGGTCCGCTCGAACCGGTCGCGGAGGGTGCGCCACCGGTCGCAGGCCGGGTAGCCGGGCTCGACCGGCGCCAGCCACACGCTGCCGCCGTCGATCTCGGTGCCGGGGAGCGGGGTGAGACCGGCCGCGGCGAGTTCGGGGTCGGCGGTGAGCAGTTCGCGCAGTGCGGCGTCGCGGCCGGGCGCGACGGCCTGTTCCGGGACCGGCGGGTCGGGGGTGAACCGCGGCGCGGTGGTGTCGATGGTCATGGGGCCTCCCGTCCGATGTTCCGGTGACCGTAGCGGGCGGGGGCGACAGCCGGAATCGCCGACGGCGGGGTGGGATCCGGGAGGTACGCTCGATCCGACCGCGCGGGTGCGCGGAACCGGGGAGGGTGCACATGCTGTTCGGCCTGGCTCTGATCGTCTTCCTGCTCGGCATCACGCTGGGCGCGACGGTCCATCCGGTGGCGGGCATCGTGCTCGTCGCGGTGGCCGTCCTGCTCCTGCTGATCGGGGTCGTCCGCGGTCGGCGGCCGTCGTCCGGCCGCGGGTCCGGCCGCAGGTCCGGCCGCGACGGCGCCTGGGCCGCGGGCGGCTTCCTCGGCGGTGACGGCGCGGGCCACGACGGCGGCTCCGGCGGGTCGAGCTGCGGGGGCGGCTCGAGCTGCGGCGGCGGGGGCGGCGGTTGTGGCGGCGGCGGGGGTAGCTGAGCCACCGCGGCACGCGGAAGCGGTCCGCGCGGTAGGTTCCGAGGGGAACTCACCGACGAGGAGCCGCGCATGCCCGACCCCGATCTGCGCGAGCGGGTCGCCGCCACCGCCCGCCGCCTCGCCGCGGCGGGGCTGCTGATCGGCACCGCGGGCAATGTCTCGGCCCGCGCGGGCGACCGGATCGCGGTCACCGGCACCGGCGTCGTGCTCGGCGAGTGCACCGCCGAGACCGTCACCGAGGTCTCCCCGGACGGCGAGATCCGCGCCGGGCGGCTGCGCCCGACCTCCGAACTCGACCTGCACCTCGGCATCTACCGGGACACCGGGGCGGGCGCCGTCGTGCACACGCACGCCCCGGACTCCACCGCGGTCGCCTGCCTGGCCGGGCTGACCGCGCTGCCCGTCCTGCACTACCAGCAGCTGCTGCTCGGCGGCGACATCCCGATCGCGCCGTTCGCCCCCTTCGGCACGCCGGAGCTGGCCGCGCACGTGCGCGCCGCGCTGGTGGGCAAGCAGGCGGCGCTGCTCGCCAACCACGGCGCCGTCGCGCTCGGCGACACCCTGGACAAGGCGCTGGAGAACGCGCTGCTGCTGGAGTGGGCGGCGGCGCTGTTCGCGAAGACCACCGCCATGGGCAGCCCGCGCGTGCTCACCGCGGACGAGCAGGCCGCCGTGGTCGAGCAGGCGATCCGCCTGCGCTACGGCACGATCCAGGAGAACCCGCATGGCTGAGCTGACCATCGCCACCGTCGGCATCCACGTGCTCGACGTGCACGTCGTCGGCATCGAATCGATCCCGACGGGGTCGGACGGCGCGCTGGTGGAGTCGATCGGCTTCTCCCCCGCGGGCACCGCGGGCGGCACCGCGGTGGTGCTGTCCCGGCTCGGCGCGCGGGTGCGCACGCACGGCGCGATCGGCGCCGACCCGCTCGGGCAGACCCTCACCGCGCTGCTCGCGGGCTACGGCGTCGACACCCGCGGGCTGATCACCGCGGCCTCGGCCCAGACCTCCGGCTCGGTCATCCCGGTGCGGCCCAACGGCGACCGCCCCGCCTGGCACTGCGTCGGCGCCAATGCCGCCTTCACCCTCGCCGACCTCGCCCCCGACGCGCTGGACGGCATCGACCACCTGCACATCGGCGGCCCCGAGTTCCTCGGCGGCGAGGCGGCCGGAAAGTTGCTCGCCGCGGCCAGGGAACGCGGGATCGGCACCTCGATCGACATCCTCGCCCCCGGCGACCCCGGGCTGCTGCAGTGGATCGCGGGCGCGCTGCCGCACACCGACTTCCTGCTCCCCAACGACGAGCAGGTACGCGGCTTCACCGGCACCGACGACCTCGAGGCCGGGGCTCGCGCGCTGCTCGGGCACGGCGTCGGCGGTGTCGCGCTGACCCGCGGCGCGGCGGGGGCGCTGGTCGTCACGCCGGAGCACACGGTGGCGGTGCCCGCCTTCGCGGTCGACGTCGTCGACACCACCGGCTGCGGGGACGCCTTCTCCGCCGGGTTCGTCACCGGTTGGCTGAAGTACCGGGATCTCGGTCGGGCGGCGCGGCTCGGGTGCGCGGTGGCGGCGCAGGTGGCGCAGGGTGTCGGCACCGGCGCCGGGGACTACGACCTCGCCCGGGTGGGGGAGTTCGCCGCCGCGGCGCCGACCCGGTAGGTCAGCCGTCGACGTACAGCACACCGTCGGCGGCGTCGACCGAGGCCCGGTCGAGCGCGTCGCTCCTCATGGCGCCGAGCACTACGCGGTACCGTTCGCCGAGCACGGTGTCGGCGATGGCGCCCGCCGACCACCAGCCGACCGCCATCCCCGCCACGCGCATGCTGCTCGGAATCCGCTGCAGGTGCGCGTTGTGGGCGAAGACCAGGGTGGGACCGCGGTCGCCCTCGATCTCGCGGATGTCGAGCAGGTTGCGCGCCATGATGGCGCCGCGGGTGGCGAGCAGCCCGGAGATACGGGCGCTCTCCTCGACCCGCCGCGCGGCCTGCCGGTGGTAGCGGAGCAGCCCGATCCCGGCGGTGAGGTGGGTGTGGGCGCGGCGCCATGCGGCGCGGGAACTCGCCTCCGGGGCGCGGGCGTGCAGGGTGTCGAGGAGGTCGTCGGCGCGAACCGTGAGCTTCGTGGCGATGTCGCTGTCGCCGATCGACCGGGAGGCGTCCAGGATCGCCTCCGGTCGGTCCCACTGCTCGTCGGGGCCGAATTCGGCGCTGTCCAGGTCGATGTCGAAGTGGCGGGCCGCGTACTCGAGGTAGGTGCGCGGGCTGGGGGCGGTGGTGTTCTCGGTCGGTGCGTCGAAACCGTGGAAGGCGAGGCGTTCCCCGGGCGGGCGGGTCGCGTTGTAGGCCCGCATCCGGGCGAGCAGCTCCCGATTCGGTTCCAGCGCGCCGAAGCCGTGCGAGAAGCCGTCGCGCAGGGCGTCGTCGAGCGTTCCGGTGCCGTCGCGCACGAAGTCGTCGACCGCGAGCGCGGCCACCCGGTCGGTCTCCAGGGCGATGGAGCGGAACCCGAGCCGCACGAGGGTGGCGAAGACGTCGTTGCGGCGGTGCCCGAAGGCGGGCTCCCGGTGGGTCGGCTCCCCCAGTCCGAGCAGTGTGCACGACGGGGTGAGGAAATCTCGGATGTCCTGACTCATGTGAGTGAATCGTATCGTTGAACGAACGGGTGAAGGTTCGTGTCCACCGACCTGGAATACCTGCCGTAAAGTCTCCACTCGGTGACCTCACTCCGCCCCTCCCACCTGGCCCGCGAGCACGGCATCTCGACCCAGGCCGTCCGCAACTACGAGCGTGACGGCTTCCTGCCGCCCGCCGCGCGCACCCCCACCGGCTACCGGATCTACACCGAGCGGCACGCCGCCGCGCTGCGCGCGTACCTCGCCCTGGTCGCCGCGCACGGCCATGACCCCGCGGGCCGGGTCATGACGGCGCTGCACGCGGGCGAGGTGGACCGCGCGCTGGCCGTGATCGCGGACGGGCACGGCCGCTTCCTCCGTGATCGCGACACCCTCGACCAGGTCCGCCGGGCGATCGGCCACCTCACGGCCCACCGGGAACACCCCGAGGTCTCCGGCGTGCGCAGTATCGGCGAACTCGCGCACCGCCTGCGGCTGAGCCCGGCCACCCTGCGCACCTGGGAGCGCGCCGGAATCCTCGTCCCGGCTCGGGATCGCGCGACCGGGCACCGGATCTTCCGGGCGGGCGACGTCCGCGACGCCGAACTCGCGCACCTGCTGCGCCGCGGCGGCTATCCGCTGGAACGCATCGCCACCGTGGTGGAGCAGGTCCGCACGGCAGGCGGAACCGACGAGCTCGCCGCGGCCCTGGACGGCTGGCAGCAGGCGCTGACCGCGCGCGGGCTGGCCATGCTGCGCGCAGCGGCACGGCTGGACGACTACCTCCGACCAGGCATTTCCCCGGAAACCTGGGATCGGTAGGGCGCGATTCCCTCCTACCTTCATCTCAACGGCCTCACCGGAAGCCGAACAACCCGAGATCGAAGGAACGAAAAGCGATGAGCACCACCACCATCCGCCTGGCCACCATCACCACCGCCGCGGCCGCCACCCTCACCCTGCTGGTCACCGGCTGCAGCGACAGCGGCAGCACCGCCACCCCCTCGAGCAACCCCACCACGCAGGCGAACACCGGCCCCGCGGGCAGCTCCGCCGCGAAGGTCGACGGCAAGGCCATCGACGCCCGCCTCGACACCACCTGCGCGAAGCAGAACGGCACCCTCGCCCTGGCCCTGACCGACCTGAGCAACGCCACCTACGGCAACCTCACCGTCTCGGCCACCATCCAGGGCGAGGACACCGTCCAGGCCGTCGCCATCGCGGGCACCAAGGGCGGCGAGAACGGCACCCCCTACGCCGTCGGCTACGGCGCGGGCGCCCCCGGCGGGTCGGCGAAGGTCACCAGGAGCGGTACCACCTACACCGTCACCGGCGAGGGTGTCGGCGGCGTCGACCTCACCAACCCCCTCGCGGGCCCGAAGAGCATCCCCTTCGAGATCACCTTCGCCTGCACCACCGTCGTCAACGGCTGACCCGCCGATCCCGGTGTCCCCCTTGGGCACCGGGGTCGCCGCGGTTCCGGCGTCGCCCGGCCCGCGCGCTGCTATCCTGGCTGCTCGCCGGTCGGCTGCGCCGTCGGCGGGAACGCCACCGGCCGCAGCGCGGCGGCGCCATCGGTGGGGTGCTCGTGATGCTCGAAGGGTCTGGTTGACGTGACGCGCGGCGAACGCTCGATTCTCGCTCGGTCGTGGCGGGAGGCGGTGAGCACGACCGGGGTCGCGCTCCCCGAGGTCGTGTTCGACGCGCTGACCGGCCACGCCCTCCGCGATTTCGGCGCCGAGCCGTTCGCGCCCGCCGCGGGCGCCGGGCTCGGCGCCGCGCTCGTCGATGCCGGGCTCACCGACCCGGCCGCGCCGATCGCCTCCGCGCCGGTGCTGCTCGCCATCGCGGCGAGCGCGGGCCGCGCCGAGGTGGCGGCGGGCTACCTGGTGGCGGTGGGGCAGGGGCACCAGGCGCGGCGCACCGAGTCCGCGCTGCCGGACGAACGGGCGCGCAGGCTCCGCATCCTGTTCGACCACTCGGCCGCCGCCATCGCCATCGGCGACACCGAGGGCCGGATCCTGGAGGCCAACCGCAGCCTCGCCGACATGATCGGCGTCGCCCCCGACGCGCTGGCCGGGATCTCGGTCTACGACTTCGCGCACCCCGACGACCACGACCACATCCGCACCCTGCTCTACGAGCAGCTCATCCCCGCCGGGAAGGGCACGGTCTCGCTCAAGCAGCGGCTCGTGCGCGCGGACGGCTCGATCGGCTGGATGAACATCGGCATCACCTTCGCCGGGGGCGGCTCCGACGGCGAACCGGACTACCTGGTCGCGGTCGGCGCCGACGTCACCGACCAGTACCGGCACCAGGCCGAGCTGCACCACCAGGCCAGACACGACCCGCTCACCGGGCTGCCCAACCGCAGATACCTCATGGAGACCATCAACCGCCACAGCGCCACCGCCGACGACGGCGCGCTGGTCGGGCTCTGCTTCCTCGACCTGAACCGGTTCAAGCAGATCAACGACCGGTTCGGGCACACCGTCGGCGACACGGTGCTGCGCGCGGTCGCCGCCCGGCTGCACGCCGACACCCGCGCGCACGACGACCACCTGATCGCCCGCATCGGCGGCGACGAGTTCGTGGCGCTCATCGCCCCGCCCACCACCGCCGAGCGGGTCGACGCCATCTCGCGGCGGCTGGCCGCGGTCTTCCGCGAGCCGATCGACGCGGGCGGCCGCAGGCTGGCGGTGACCGCGAGCATCGGCACCATCACCACCAGGATCGCCCGCAACGGCGCCGAATCCCTGCTCGCCGCCGCCGATTCCGGGCTGTACCACGCCAAGCGCAGCCGCTCGTCGGAGCCGGTGCCCGCGGCGGACCCGGACTCCGCCGCCGCGGAGGCCATGTACCACCGGCTCGTCGGCCTCGACGCGCACGTCGGGCTCACCCCGGGCCTGCACGCCGAATGACCGCCGCCCCGCACCTGCTCGACCACGCCGCGCTGGAGCGGTCGTCGGTAGTGGCGAACAACGCGATGAACCGCGGCCGCGGGCTCACCGGGGTGAACAGCTACGCCCGCGACCTCGGCTTCGACCCCGTCGCGCGGCTCGTCCAGCGGCTGCCGGCCCCGGTCACCTGGATCGACGTGTGCTGCGGCGCGGGCCGAGCGCTGCTCGAGGCGGAGTCCCGCTGCGCCGCCGACCACCCCGACGCGGACGTCACGCTGCTCGGCATCGATCTCGTCGGCTACTTCCAGAGTCCGCCGCGCACCCCGCGCCTCCACCTGCACACCGCCAGCGCGCACGACTGGCGCCCCGACCGCACCGCCGACCTCGTCACCTGCGTGCACGGGCTGCACTACATCGGCGACAAACTCGGGCTGCTCACCGCCATGGCAGGGTGGCTCACCCCCGGCGGCACCCTCGCCGCGCACTTCGACCCCGCCGCCGTCCGGCACCGCGACGGCTCCTCCGCCGCCCGCGAGGTGCACGCCGAACTGCGCCGAGCCGAAATCGCCTACGACGCCCGCAAACACCTCGTCACCGCCACCGGCCCCGCCTCTCCCCACTTCCCCGCGACCTACCTCGGCGCCGACGACACAGCGGGCCCCGGCTACACCGGCCAACCCGCGGTCACCTCGTACTACGACTGGTGCGGTCTCACCCGTATCGGGTGATATCCGGCCGGATCGCTCGACACGGCACGCGGACCGTAGTTCGCTGGGGAGAAACCGCCTCGGAAGGAGCATCCGTGCCGGTGCCGCACCCCCGACCCCCCGCCGCCCCGTGAGCAAGCTGACGCTGCTGCACCGACCACTGTTCACCGACGGTCTGCAGCTCGACCGGCACCGCGCAGCGAGCCGCGTCAGCGCGTACGTGTACGGCAACGTCCTCATCCTGGCGGCGCTGATTCCGATCCCGGTCAGCCCGAAACACGTCGGCATCCTGCTGGTGGTCGCCGCCGCGCTCTCCACCTTCGTCGCGCACGCCTTCGCCGAGAGCGTCGGCCAGAGCATCCGCGAGGACCGCACCCTGACCGCGGCCGACCGCAGGGCCGAGCTGCGCGACTCGCTGCCCATCCTGACCACGGCGATCCTGCCGTGCGCGATCCTGGCCTGCGCCTGGTTCGGCTGGCTCGAACCGCGCACCGCGCAACTCCTGGCCGAGGTCACCGTGCTGATCCGGATCGGCGGCACCGCGTTCGTCGTCCGCCGCCTGCAGGGCAGGCCGCCGCACCGGGCCACGCTGATCCAGGCGCTGCTGGTCACCGCTCTGGCGACCGCGGTGGTCGCGGTGAAGGTGTTCCTCACCCACTGACGCGGCCATGTCACCCGCAACGGGTGAGGCGCGGCGGACGCCGCTCGCGAATACTGGCCGCAGCGTGGAGCAGGAAGGACGCGCGCGATGAACCAGACCTTGTCGCTCGGCGCACTGCCCGGCGTCGTGACGGCCCGCGGCTACCGCCGCGAATGGCTGCGCGACGACATCACCGCAGGTCTCGTCCTGACTGCCCTGCTGATCCCCGCGGGCATGGGGTACGCCGAGGCCGCCGGGCTCCCCGCCTACACGGGGCTCTACGCCACCATCGTCCCGCTGCTCGCCTACGCGCTCTGCGGTCCGTCCCGCATCCTCGTCCTCGGCCCGGACTCCTCACTGGCGCCGCTCATCGCGGCCGCCATCCTCCCGCTGGCGGTCGCCGACGACCCGCAGACCGCGGTCGCGCTGGCGGGCGTGCTCGGCGTGCTGGTCGGGCTGATCCTGCTGCTCGGCGGGTTCCTCCGGCTCGGCTTCGTCACCGACCTGCTCTCCAAACCGATCCGCCTCGGCTACCTGAACGCCATCGCGCTCATCGTCCTGGTGGGTCAGCTGCCGAAGCTGCTCGGTTTCTCCGTCGACGCGGACAGCCTGCTCGGCGAGATCGCGGAGATCGGGCGCGCGCTCGGCTCCGGCGGGGTCGACCCGCCCGCGGCGGCGATCGGCATCGGGTCGCTGGTGGTGATCGTGGCATTCCGCCTGTTCCTGCCCGCGGTGCCGGGGGTGCTGGTCGCGGTCGTCGGCGCCATCGCGATCTGCGCGGCGGCCGGACTGACCGACGAGATCGGCATGGTGGGGGCGCTGCCGAGCGGCTTCCCGCTGCCGAGCTTCGGCGGCGTCGACTGGGGTGAGGTCGGGCGGCTGGTCGGGCCCGCGGCGGGGATAGCGCTGATCGCGTTCGCCGACACCGGCGTGCTGTCCAGGACCTTCGCCGCCAGGCACGGCGCCGAGGTCGATGGCAACACCGAGATGAAGGCGATCGGCGTCGCGAACATCGCGGGCGGCATCTTCGGCGGCTTCCCGATCTCGGCGAGCGGGTCGCGCACCCCGGTGGCCGAGCAGAGCGGCGCCCACACCCAGCTGGCCGGGGTGGTCGGCGCGCTCGCGGTGCTGCTGTTCGTGCTGGTCGCGCCCGGTGTGACCAGCTACCTGCCGGACGCGACGCTGGCCGCGGTGGTCATCGTGGCCGTCACCGCGCTGATCGATGTCAGCGGTCTGGCCCGGATGTGGCGGATGAGCAGGGTCGAGTTCGCGCTGGCGGCCGCGGCGCTGCTCGGGGTCGCGCTGGTCGGGGTGTTACAGGGCATCGTGGTCGCGATCGGGCTGTCGTTCCTGACGGTGGTGGTCCGCGCCTGGCAGCCCTACCGCACCGAGCTGGTGCGCACCCCGGCCCGCCCCGGCTTCCACGACATCGAACGCCACCCCGACGGTCACCGCATCCCGGGGCTGGTGCTGGTGCGCTTCGACGCGCCGCTCTTCTTCGCCAACGGCGAGATCTTCGACTCCTACGTGCGCTCGGTGGTGGCGCGCGCCCCCGCGCCGCCCGAGTGGGTGGTGGTGGCCGCCGAGCCGATCACCGGCCTGGACACCACCGCCGTCGACGAACTCGTCGACCTGGACCGGTTCCTGGAGAGCAACGGCATCCGGCTGGCATTCGCCGAGATGAAGGGGCCGATCAAGGATCGGCTCATCCGGTTCGGCGTCGGGGACCGGTTCGGCGAGGGCCACTTCTATCCGACCCTCGAGGCCGCGGTCG
This sequence comes from Nocardia sp. NPDC057353, assembly GCF_042667085.1. Taxonomy (NCBI): domain Bacteria; kingdom Bacillati; phylum Actinomycetota; class Actinomycetes; order Mycobacteriales; family Nocardiaceae; genus Nocardia; species Nocardia sp. NPDC057353. The sequence goes on along the minus strand of NZ_JBHVAK010000048.1, from coordinate 11,796 downwards.
ATGCCTTCGAACGGCGGGCGGACCCGTGAGCGCGCACCGCTGGTTCGCGCGCGCCGCGCTGCTGTGCGCGCTCGCCGCCGCCGCGACGCCGGTCGCCGCGGCGGGGGTGCGCGGCGCGACGGCGCTGCTCGCGGTCGGGGCCTGCGGGGTCGCGGTCACCGTTGCGGCGCTGTACTGGGCGCTCACCAGGCGCGGGGTGCTGCGCGCGGCGGCGGTGGGCGCGGCGGTGGCGGCGCCGATCGTCGTGGTGGTCGTGTTCGTGCGCGCCCACCTGCTGTGGGTGGTGCTGCTCGCCGCCGGATTCGCGGTGCTGGCGCTGCTCGCCGCGAGGGCCGCGCTGCGGCGCCCGCACGATCCCGTTCTCGAGCATCTCGCGCCGGACGTCGAGCGCCCCTTCCTGATCATGAATCCACGCTCCGGCGGCGGCAAGGTCACCAAGTTCGACCTGCGGCGCCGGGCCGAGGCGCTCGGCGCGGAGGTGGCGCTGCTGGACGGGCCGGAGCCCGTCGACGTGGTGGAGCTGGCGCGGGCGGCGGTCGCCCGCGGCGCGGATCTGCTCGGGGTGGCGGGCGGTGACGGCACCCAGGCCCTGGTCGCCGGGGTCGCGGCCGAGCACGGGCTGCCGTTCCTCGTGCTCAGCGCGGGCACCCGCAACCACTTCGCCATGGATCTCGGGCTGGACCGCGCCGACCCGGCCGCCGGGCTCGCCGCGCTCACCGACGGCGTCGAACTGCACATCGACCTCGCCCGGATCAACGGCAGGCCGTTCGTGAACAACGCCTCCTTCGGCGTCTACGCCCAGATCGTCGAGGACCCGGCCTACCGCGACGACAAGACCCGCACCGTCCTCGCCCGGCTCCCCGACCTGCTCACCGGCCCCGACCGCACCCGCCTGACGGTCCGCCTGCCCGACACCGAGATCACCGGCCCGCAGGCGATCCTGGTGAGCAACAACCCCTACGGCTCCAGCGACCTGGCCGGGCTCAGCCGCCGCGACCGCCTCGACCGCGGCGTCCTCGGCCTGGTCACCGTGACGGTGGCGAGCGCGGGCGCCGCCATCGGACTGCTGCGCCGCACCCGCACCCGCGGCCTGACCCGCGGCCTCGCCACCACCGTCACCGTCGAATCCGACGCCCCGCGCATCCCGGTCGGCGTCGACGGCGAATCGCTGCTCCTCGACACCCCGGTGCACTGCACCATCGAGCCGGGGGCGCTGCGCGTGCGCGTCCCCCGCACCCGGGTGTGGCACCGCCCCGCCGAGCCGGCGGTCGACTGGGTCCGGCTCCTGGAGCTGGCGAAGCCCGCCGTCCTGTAAGCGCCGTGTTACGCCCGGATTCGCTCTCGTTACGGTTGCCGTAGTTTTGCCGGTTCGGCTTCCCTCTGCGTTGCATCCAGTGTATACAAAGTATATGTCACCCAGGTCACACCAGAACGGCGGCGGCGACGAGCTGGCCGACCGGCTCCGCACCGCGATCGTCGAAGGCGTCTACCCGCCCGGCCATCGGCTGGTGCAGGAGGAGCTGGCCGACCGCTTCGGCGTCTCCCGCATCCCGCTGCGCGAGGCGATCCGCACGCTGGTCGGCGAGGGGCTGCTGCGCTCGGAGCCGGGCCGCGGCACCTACGTGACCAACCTCGACATCGAGGAGATCGACGAGATCTACGACCTGCGCAGGCTGATCGAGCCGAGCTTCGCCGGGCACGTCACCGAGCGGGTCTCGCGCCGCGACATCGCCCGGTTCGAGGCCATGGCGGCCGAGATGGACACCGTCGCCGAGATCGGCGCGGCGGCGTGGTCGCGCACCAACCTCGCCTTCCACCTGGACATGTACCGGCTCTCCGGGCTGCCGCTGCGCTACGAGTTCATCGCGCAGATGTACCACCGGCTGGAGCCGTACTCCCGGTTCTACGTGCACGGCACCTGCGCCTACGACCGGGTGCAGCACGAGCACAAGGCCATGGTCCAGGCACTGGCCGACGGTGACGCCGAGGCGCTGGCCGCGCAGATCGTCGCGCACATCGACGGTGGGCAGACGGGGCTGCACCGGGCCTGGGAGCACTCCTCGGAGGAGATGCGGCTGTACTGGCGGAGCAACGCATGAGGGCGCACCTGGACACCGACATCGGCGAGGGCTTCGGCGTGTGGGGCAACCACGACGAGTCCGCGCTCATGGCGCAGGTGTCGGCGGCCAATATCGCCTGCGGCTTCCACGCCGGTGACCCGGACATCCTGCGCCGCACCACCGCGCTCGCCGCCGAGCTGGGCGTCTCGATCGGCGCGCAGGTCTCCTACCGGGATCTGGCCGGGTTCGGGCGCCGCTTCATCGATGTCGCGCGCCCGACGCTGGTCAACGAGATCGTCTACCAGATCGGCGCGCTGCAGGCCTTCGCCCGGGTCGCGGGCACCGAGGTCACCTACGTGAAGGCGCACGGCGCGCTCTACAACGTCGCCGCCGAGCACGTCGAGCAGGCGGCGGCGATCGTGGACGCGGTCGAGCTGGTCGATCCGGGGCTGGCGCTGCTCTGCCAGTACGACACCGAGGTGTGGCGGCAGGCCCGCGAACGCGGGATCGCGACCGTCGCGGAGGCCTTCGTCGACCGCGGCTACACCGCCGAGGGGCGGCTGGTCTCGCGGAAGCACCCGGCGGCGCTCGTCACCGATGCGGAGGAGGCCGCCCGGCGTGCGCTGGCCATGGTGACCGAGCGCCGGGTGACCTCCGTCGACGGCGACACGGTGGCGGTCGCCCCCGACGACGCCACCGCGCTCGCGCTCTGCGTGCACAGCGACACCCCCGGCGCCCTGGAGCTGGCGACCGCCACCGGCGCGGCGCTGCGGGCGCACGGATTCGACCTCGCCCCGATCGGCCGCGCCCGATGACCGCGGGCACCGCGGTCGCCATCCACCGGGCCGGTGACCGCGGCTGGCTGATCGACGTGGAGCCGGGGCACATCGCCGCCCTCGTCCGCGAGATCCGGAGCCGCGAGTGGTTCTCGCTGGTCCGCGATCTGGTGCCCGCCGCAGCCTCGATCCTGGTGCTCGCGCACGCGATCGAGGACATGGCGGGGTTGCGCGCCGAGCTCGAGCGGCTGCTCGGCGGCTTCGACCCGACCACCGCGCCCGGCACCGCCGAGGGCGCCACCGTCGAGGTGCCTGTGGTCTACGACGGCGAGGACCTGGGGTACGTCGGCGCCGCGCTCGGCCTCGAGCCCGCCGCGATCGTCGCCGCGCACACCGGCGCGGTGCACCGGGTCGGGTTCTTCGGTTTCGCACCGGGTTTCGCCTACCTCGACGGCTCGGCCACGAAGCTGTCCCTCCCCCGCCGGACCTCGCCGCGCCCCCGGGTGGCGGCGGGCGCGGTGGCCATCGCCGGAACGCAGACCGTCGTCTACCCGGGCGGCACGCCGGGCGGCTGGCACATCATCGGCCACACCGAGGAGCTGCTCTGGAACATCGAGTGGGAGAGCCCGAGCAGGCTCGCCGTCGGCGACCGCGTCGTCTTCCGGGAGGTGCCGCGGTGACCGCGCTGCTCACGACGCAGGCACGCCGGGCCGCCACCGCGACCGCCCGGCTGCGGATCGTCGAGCCGGGGCCGCTCACCACGGTGCAGGACGCCGGGCGCGCCGGCCTCGCCCACCTCGGGATCGGCGCCGCGGGCCCGGCCGACCGCGCCGCCGCCGCGCTGGCGAACCGGCTGGTCGGCAACCCGGAGGGCACTCCGCTGCTGGAGAACACGCTGGGCGGGCTGACGGTCAGCACCTCGACGGCCAGGTACGTGGCGATCACCGGCGCCCCGGCCGCGGTCCGGGTGGACGGCCACACCGTCGCCGAACCGCAGCGGGTGTATCTGACCGCCGGGCAGCACCTTTCGATCGACCGACCGCCGCTCGGCGTACGGATCTACGTCGCGGTCGGCGGCGGGCTCACCGCGCGCCGGGTGTTCGGCTCGTGCAGCACCGATTCGCTGTCCGGGCTCGGCCCGGCGGCGCTCCGCGCCGGTGCCGACCTCGCCCTCGCCCCGACCGCCCCCGACCCGCCGCACGCCCCGCTCGAGCTGATCGCGCCGCCGCTCCCGGTCGGCACCATCGACCTGCGCTTCCGCTGGGGGCCTCGGCACTCCCTGTTCACCGCCGCCGACACCGCCGCGCTCACCGCGACGACCTGGACGGTGGGGGTGGACAGCAACCGCGTCGGCGTCCGGCTCTCCGGCCCGGCGCTGGGTATCGGCGCGGTGGATCTCCCCAGCGAGGGCATGCCGCTCGGCGCGATCCAGGTGCCGCCGTCGGGCCAGCCGATCGTCTTCCTCGCCGATCACCCCGTGACCGGCGGCTACCCGGTGATCGGCGTGGTGACCGAACCCGATCTCGACCTGCTCGCCCAGGCGCCGCCCGGTGCCAGGGTCTCGTTCTCCGCGCTCGGCGCGGCCTGACCACCCCGGAAAGGAAAGAGCCACGCCATCGGCAGGACGGCAATCCCGCCGACGGCAGGCAGCCCGTGCCCAGCGTCCACCGCGTGCCGATCACAGCCTGACCCGCCCGATCGACGCGCGCTCGTTCTCTCGAACTCGACCACTACACCCGGAGCTACCATGTCCACTCTAGTCACAGCTGCCTCGCCCCCGGCGACCGAGGAGCCGAATCGCATGCGACCCAGGCGCGCCGCGCTCGCGGCCGCGGCGGGCACCGCCGTCGAATACTACGAATTCGGCGTCTACGGCTACCTCGCCGTCATCATCGGCCCGCTGTTCTTCCCCAGCGACGACCCGACGGCCTCGCTGCTCTCCACCCTCGCGGTCTTCGGCAGCGCCTTCCTCATGCGCCCGCTCGGCGGGCTCGTGCTCGGCCGCCTCGGCGACCGGATCGGCCGCAAACCGGTGCTGATCACCACCGTCGTCGGCATGGGCACCGCCACCGCGGTGGTCGGGCTGCTGCCGACCGCGGCCAGTATCGGGGTCTTCGCGCCGCTGGCGCTGCTGCTGGTGCGGCTCGCCCAGGGCTTCTTCGCCGGCGGCGAGGTCACCGGCTCGGCGACCTACCTGTCGGAGTCGGCGCCCGCCGGGAAGCGCGGCTTCTTCGGCGCGTTCACCCCGGTCGGCGTCGCGGTCGGCGGCGGCACCGCGGCGCTGGTCGCCGGGCTCACCTCCACCCTGCTCAGCGACGAGCAGCTGCGCGACTTCGGCTGGCGCATCCCGTTCCTGCTCGCGCTGCCGCTCATCGCGGTCACCCTGATCGCGCGGCACAGGCTGGAGGACTCGCACGACTTCGTCGCCGCCGTCGAGGCGGACAAGCCCGCCAAGGCGCCGCTGCGCGAGGTGCTCACCGAGCACCGCGCCGCCGTGGTCAAGGTGATCTTCCTGGCGATCGGCTCCAACGCGGGCTACTGGGTCGGGCTGATCTTCATGAACATCTACCTGACCACCTACCTGGGCTACTCCAAGTCGAACACCTTCTGGATCATGGGCGCGATCAGCCTCTTCGTCGCCTGCCTGATGCCGATCTTCGGCGGGCTGTCGGACCGGGTCGGCAGGCGCAAGGTGATCACCGCCGGGTTCCTCGGGTACGCGGTGCTGGTGCTGCCCGCCATGATCGCCATGGACCAGGGCAGCTTCGCGCTGGCCGTCGGGGCGATGGTGGTGCTGGCGCTGCCCATGCCGATCGTGCAGTCGGTGACCTACCCGACCTACGCCGAGCAGTTCCCGACCCGGGTGCGCTACACCGGGCTCTCGCTGGCCTTCAATATCGGCACCATCATCGGCGGCGGCCTCACCCCCTACCTGGCCACCTACCTGATCGACCGCACCGGCAGCCTGCTCGCCCCCGGCTTCCTGCTCATCGCCGCGGTCGTGCTCGCGCTGCTCGCGCTCACCACGGTGCGGGAGCCGAAGTCGTGACCGGCGCAGCGCTGCTGCCCGGCACCCCGCGCGCGCTGCGCGCGGTGATCGCCGACGGCACGTGGACCGGGCCGACCGCGGGCATCCTGGACGGCCACCAGCAGGCCAACCTGGTCGTCGTCCCCGCGACCGCCGCCGCCGAATTCGCCGAGTACTGCGCCGCCAACCCGTCGGTCTGCCCGCTGCTGGCCCGCTCGGAGCCGGGCGACCCGCACCTCACGTACCGGGGCTGCACGGTCGACGTCCGCACCGAGCTGCCGCGCTACCGGATCTGGCGGGACGCGGAGCTCATCGGCGAACCGCTCGACCTGACCGCGTGGTGGCCCGGCGACGCGGTGGCCTTCGCGCTGGGGTGCAGCCACACCCTGGACGGCCCGCTGCGCCGGGCGGGAATCCCGGTCGCGGCCACCGCGCCACCGGTCTACGTGACCGCGCTGGAGACCGCGGGCGCGACCCGGTTCACCGGGCCGGTGGCGGTGAGCATGCGCCCGGTCGACGCCGCCCTGGTGGACGCCGCGGTGCGGCTCACCGCGGCGCTGCCCACCGGGCACGGCGCCCCGGTGCACGTCGGCGACCCCGGCGCGCTCGGCATCGCCGACCTGGCGCGCCCGGAGTACGGGGTCTTCCCCGGCATCCGGGACGGGCAGGTCCCCGTGTACTGGAACTGCGGCGTCACCCCGCAACTGGCACTCGCGAAGGCCGGGCTCCCGTACGCCGCCACCCACTACCCGGGCCACATGCTGGTCTTCGACGCGGAGGTGGCGCCGTGATGCGGATCGAGCACGACCTGCTCGGCGAGCGCGCGGTCCCCGACACCGCCTACTGGGGTATCCACACCCTCCGGGCCACGGAGAACTTCCCCATCACCGGCACGCCGATCTCCCACCACCCGACCCTGATCCGCGCCCTCGCGCTGACCAAGGCCGCTGCCGCACAGGCGAACCGCGAGCTGGGGCTGCTCCCCGCCGAGCTGGCGGACGCCATCGGCACGGCCTGCGCGGAGATCGCCGGTGGCGCACTGCACGACCACTTCGTGGTCGACGTCCTGCAGGGCGGCGCGGGCACCTCCACCAACATGAACGCCAACGAGGTCATCGCCAACCGCGCGCTCGAACTCCTCGGCCACCAGCGCGGCGCCTACACCGCGCTGCACCCGATCGAGCACGTGAACCTCGGCCAGAGCACCAACGACGTCTACCCCACCGCGGTCCGGCTGGCGGTCCGCGCCGCGCTGGCGGAGCTGCGCACCGCGCTCGCGCACCTGGTGGCGGCCTTCGCCGCCAAGGCGGTCGAGTTCGCCGAGCACCTCAAGATGGGCCGCACGCAGCTGCAGGACGCCGTGCCGATGACGCTGGGCCAGGAGTTCGGCACCTACGCCGTCATGGTCGGCGAGGACATCCAGCGCCTGGACGAGGCCGCGCTGCTCATCGACGAGATCAATCTGGGCGGCACCGCCATCGGCACCGGCCTCAACTCCCCGCCCGGCTACCCGGAGCTGGCCCGCGCGGCGCTCAGCGCGCTCACCGGCTACCCGCTGCGCACCGCCACCGACCTGCTCGAGGCCACCCAGGACGTCGGTGCCTTCGTGCAGCTCTCCGGCACGCTCAAGCGCACCGCGGTCAAGCTCTCGAAGGTCTGCAACGACCTGCGGCTGCTGGCGTCCGGGCCGCGGGCCGGGTTGGGCGAGATCCGGCTGCCCGCCGTGCAGGCGGGGTCGTCGATCATGCCGGGCAAGGTGAATCCGGTGATCCCGGAGGTGGTGTCGCAGGTCGCCTACGAGGTGGTCGGCAACGACATCGCCATCACCATGGCCGCCGAGGCCGGACAGCTCCAGCTCAACGCCTTCGAACCGCTGATCGCGCACAAGCTGCTGGAGTCGGTCGGGCACCTGGCCGCGGCCGCGCGCACGCTCGCCGAGCGCTGCGTGCCTGGCATCACCGCCGACACCGACCGCATGCGGGCGACCGTCGAGCGCTCGGCCGGGCTGATCACCGCGCTCAACCCGCACATCGGCTACGAGGCCGCCTCCCGGCTCGCCGCCCGCGCGCTGACCTCGGACCGCACCGTGGCCGAGCTGGCCACCGAGGCCGGGCTGCTCACCCCGCCGCTGCTCGAACTCCTGCTCTCGCCGCGGCGGCTCACCGGCCGAGCACACTCTGAGCAATTGACTGCTCACTGAATGGGAAGTAAAGTGCACATCATGACGACAGCGACCACCCTCCCGCCCTTCCACCTCGCCATCCCCGTCACCGACATCGAGGCCGCCCGCACGTTCTACGGCGACGTCCTCGGCTTCGCCCGCGGCCGCTCGGACACCAAGTGGACCGACTGGAACGTGCGCGGCCACCAGGTCGTCACCCACGAGGTCGGCGGCGGCACGCCGGACGACGCGGTGCGCGGCACCAACCCGGTCGACGGCCACCAGGTGCCGGTCCCGCACTTCGGGCTGGTGCTCACCGTCGAGGAGTTCCAGGAGCTGGCCGACCGGCTGCGCGCCGTCGACACCGCCTTCGTGATCGAGCCCTACGTGCGGTTCGCGGGCGAGCCGGGCGAGCAGTGGACCATGTTCTTCCTCGACCCCTCCGGCAATGCCCTGGAGTTCAAGGCGTTCCGCGATCTCGACCAGCTCTTCGCCGTCTGACCCGGTGAGCGAGCGCACGGGCGAGGACACCACCGCCGAAGGTGTCCTCGCCCAGGACTTCCTGCTCCGGGTCGGCGCCCGCATCCGGGCCGTCCGGATCGAACGCGACCTGACCGTGCAGCACCTGGCCGAGCTGTCCGGGGTGAGCCGCAGGCTGCTCACCCAGATCGAGCACGGCCAGGCCAACCCCAGCCTGGTCGCGGTCACCAGGATCGCGCGCAGCCTCGGCACCGAGTTCACCGAGCTCATCGGGGAGGCCGGGCCCGCGGAGAGCCCGATCGAGCGGATCCCCGCCGACCGGTACGCCCTGGTCTGGACCTCGCCCGCGGGCAGCTCGGCGCACCTGCTCGTCTCCACGCTCGGCGTGCGCACCGCCGACCTGTGGTCCTGGACGCTGGTCCCTGGCGACTCCTACAGCGGCCTGCCCGACGCCCCCGGCTCCTTCGAGCTCTTCCACGTCACCGCGGGCAGCCTCAGCGTGCTCGCCGACGGCGTCGAGGTCACCATGGCCGCGGGCGAGTCGGGGCGGCTGCGCAGCGACCGCCCCTACAGCTACCGCAACCACGGCACCGCCCCGGCCGTCTTCCTGCGCACCGTCGCGCTGGCAGGCGCCGCCCGCAATGCCCGCGACCCCGAGAGGCCACGATGAACCGGATCGACCCCGCGATGGCGCGATCCTGGCTGCTGGTCAACGCCGCCCGCCCGGCCGATTTCGCCGCCGCCGCGGACTCGGCCGCCGACGCGGTCGTGCTCGACATCGAGGACGCCGTCGACCCCGCCGCGAAGCCGGAGGCCCGCGAGCGGGTCGCGCGGTGGCTCGGCGAGCACCGCGCCTGGGTCCGGGTGAACGACGCCACCACCCCGTTCTGGGCCGACGACCTCGCCCGGCTGCGCACCGCGGCCGGGCTCGCGGGGGTGGTGCTGGCGAAAACCGACTCGGCCGAGCAGCTCTCGGACACCCGCGCCCTGCTCGGCGGCGCCGTCCCGGTCGTCGCGCTCATCGAATCGGCGCTCGGGATCGAGGAGGCGACCGCCATCGCCCGCGCGGGCGCTTCCGGCTCGCCTTCGGCAGCGGCGACTACCGGCGCGACACCGGCGTCGCCGACACCCCGCTCGCGCTGGCCTACCCGCGTTCCCGGCTCACCGTCGCCGCCAGGGTCGCCGGGCTGGCAGGCCCGATCGACGGCCCGAGCACCAGCGCCGACCCGGTCGACATCCGCGAGCACGCCCTGCTCGGCGCCTCGCTCGGAATGGCCGGCGCGCTCTGCCTGTTCCCCGCGCAGACCGCGGTCGTCAATGCCGCTGTCGCGCCGAGCCGGGACGACATCCGCTGGGCGGTGGAGTTCCTCGACGCCTTCCACACCTCCGGCGGCGCGATCCGCGACGGCAGCGACAAGCCTCGCCTGCACCGCGCCACCCGCATCACCGACCTCGCCCGCGCCTACGGGCTGCTCGCCACCCGGTGAACGGCCCGCGATCGCACCGCGGTGAATTCATCGAATCGGGGTGATTGAGCTCACGGGCGCAGGGTATGCCGCGAACTGGATGGGGCGCGTATGAGGGCGCGCACCAATAGTTTCGAAAGAACGGAGAGTGCCATGCTCGGTCTCGGAATCCTCGGCTGGATCATCATCGGCGGCCTGGCGGGCTGGATCGCCAGCAAGATCATGAAGACCGATGCCCAGCAGGGCATCCTGCTCAATATCGTCGTCGGCGTCATCGGCGGCCTGCTCGGCGGCTTCCTGCTGAAGCTGTTCGGGGTCGATGTCGAGGGCGGCGGGCTGTGGTTCAGCTTCTTCACCTGCCTCGGTGGCGCGGTCATCCTGCTGTTCCTGGTCAACCTGGTCACCGGGCGTCGCCGGACCGGCGTGCGGTAGTCCGCGCTCTCCCGAACGGCCCGGAGCTGCGGCTCCGGGCCGTTTCGCGTGCACAGCGCTAGGAAAGGTCCAGGTGGCGATTCATCGACATCGCGACGTCGGCGAGTTCGGGAAGCTCGATGACTTCGACCCCCGCCTGCTGCAGCTTCTCCACCCCCACGCAGTCGTCGACGAAGGTCGAGGGCTCACGCCAGGCGATCACCACCCGCGGGATCTCGGCCGCGAGAACACGCTCGGTGCACGGCAGCCGGGTCTTGGTGGCGCGTTCCGAGCACGGTTCCAGGGTGGTATAGATCGTGGCGCGTTTCAGGCGTGGATCGTCGGCCGCCAATTTGTCCAGCGCGGCTTTCTCGGCATGCACCTTCGGGTCCGTCTCGCGAGAGTAGCCAGACGCGATCTCCGCGCCGCCGACGACGATTACCGCGCCGACCGAGAACGCGCCCTCGACCACGGGGCACTGCCGGGCGAGCTCGATGGCCCGTTCCATCCAGCGGTGATCGTCACTCACCTGAGCTCCCTTCCTTCGGGCGATACCGCAGCAGCGCCACATCACCGATTTGTTCGACACCGGCCAGCCGCATCCGCCGGAGCGAACCGCCCGGGAAGGCAGCAGGGCCGAGAAAACGCGGTGCCGCCGGGTCGCCGACGAGCACCGGCCCGATGGCCAGATCCAACTGGTCAGCGAGCCCGCCCGCCAGGAACGCGGTGTGCATATGGCTGCCGCCCTCCACCATGAGCCGCTGGACTCCGCGGGCACCGAGATCATCGAGCAGCATCTCGAGATCGACCGTCGCGCCGAGCGCGACCACATCCGCGAGGTCTCCGAGCTGTTCGCGCGCGGTGACGGCGCCGTTCTCGGTCGTGTAGACGACGGGGCGCTGTTCGCTGGTGCCGTGGTGCCAGAACTTCGCTTCCGGATCGAGGTCGCCGCTGCCGGTCACCGTCACTTTCCGTGGCTGCCGGGTACGCCCTGCCACCACCCGACCCTCCTGCCGCTCTCCGCTTCGCACGATCAACCGCGGATTGTCCGCACGCAACGTGCCTGCACCGACGAGGATGGCGTCCGACTCGGCGCGCACCTGATCGATCCGGTCGAAGTCCTCGGCGTTGGACAGCAGCAGCCGCTCCGAGGTGGCGTCATCGATATAGCCGTCGACGCTCATGGCGACGGACAGCAGCACGAACGGCCGATTCACGAGGCCACGACCGCCCACCGCCGGACCTCGGCGCGAAACTCCGCGACCGCGGCGCCACCCGCCGTGCCCAGCAGATCGGCTACGGTGCGCACATTGTGCAGGTGAGGTTCCCCCGGTTCTCTGGAGGGCTCAGCATGGTCCGATAGGACCAGGAAGGAGCCCCGTATGGCAGCACCGAAGAAGTACCCCGACGAGCT
>NZ_JBHVAK010000047.1:0-58079 GCF_042667085.1 Nocardia sp. NPDC057353 | reverse complement strand
GGTTCAGCGCTCGAGACTCGCGCCTGCGGCGCATGCGCTTCGAGCGCTGAACGACGAGACGGGCCGCGAACGGGGCTCGTAAGACTCGCCCCCTTCGGGAGATTTCGCCGCTACCGGGCCGGGGGTGGGGTGTTCAGCCTTTCCAGGTGTAGCGGCTTTTCGGGCGGCCTGCGCGGCCGTAGTCGGATTTGCGGTCTACCAGGCCGTCGTCGGCCAGTTTCTCCAGGTAGCGCCATGCCGTGATCCGGGAGACGCCGACCGTGGCGGCGGTCTCGGTGGCGGTGACGCCGTCGGGGGCGGTGCGGACCGCCTCGGAGATCTCGCGGAGCGTCTGGGGGGCGAAGCCCTTCGGGGTGGTGGCGCGCTGGTCGCTGGTGCGCAGGATGCCGAAGGCGCGGTCGATCTCCTGCTGGGTGGCGGCGGACTGGCCCTCGGGCAGGGCGTGCCGGAACTCGCGGTAGCGCTCCAGCTTGTCCCGGAAGGCGGCGAAGGTGAAAGGTTTCAACAGGTAGAGCACGACGCCGGAGGCGACGGCGGTGCGCACCATGGTGAGGTCGCGCGCGGAGGTGATGGCAATGACGTCGGGGCGCGGGGTCAGCCCGGCCATGGCGGTGGCGAGGTCGAGCCCGCTGGCATCGGGCAGCCCGATATCCATCAGGACCAGGTCGATGGGGGTCTCGTTCGCGGACGCCTCGGCGACCGCCCGCATCCCGTCGCGCGCGGTGTGCGCGACCCGGACCGGCGTGAACCCGGCGAGCCGCTCGACGTAGGCGCGGTGCGCCTCGGCGATGAGCGGTTCGTCCTCGACGATCAGCACTCTGATCACGACGGCTGGTCCTTTCGCGGAATCGTCACCACCACGGCGCTCTCGGGTACCCGGTCGGTCCGGATTGTGCCACCGTGCCGCGACACCAGGCGATGCACCAGTGCCAGACCGATGCCGTGGTGGTCGCTCTTGGTGGTGTACCCGCGCTCGGCGGCGCGCGCGAACAGCTCCGCCGACATGCCGGGCCCGCTGTCCGCCACCCGCACCTCCAGCGTGTCGTCGTGCCGCCCGATCGTCACCTCGACCCACCGGTCCGCGGAGTCCGCGGCGGCGTCGATGGCATTGTCGACCAGGTTCCCGACCAGCGTGACGCCCTCGTGCGCGGAGAGCGGCTCCACCGTCTCCAGCGCGGTCTCCGGGCTGACGGTCAGCTCCACCGAGCGCTCCGCGGCCTGGTTCACCTTGCCGAGCAGCAGCGCCGCCAGCGCCGGGTCGCCCACCGCGGTGAGCAGCCGGTCCACCAGCGCCTGCGAGAGCTCCAGCTCGGCGGTGGCGAACTCCACCGCCTCCCGGTACCGGCCCAGCTCCACCATGGTGACCACGGTGTGCAGCCGGTTCGCCGACTCGTGCGCCTGCGCGCGCAGCGACTCCGCGAAGTTCCGCACCGAGTCCAGCTCGCCGAGCACGGTGCGCAGCTCGGTGTGGTCGCGGATGGTCATCACGGTGCCGATCGGGCGGCCCTCCCAGCTCACCACGTCCTGGTTGACCAGCAGCACCCGGTCCTCGGTCACGTGCGTCTCGTCGCGCACCTCGCCGCTGCCGCTGTGCCGCAGCGAAACCGGAAGGTCGGCGCGCAGGATCGGCCCGTCCGGCAGGTCGAGCAGCCTGCGCGCCTCGTCGTTCACCACGTCGGCGCGGCCGTCCGACCCGAAGACCACCAGCCCCTCGTGCACCGAGTGCAGCACCGCGTCGTGGTGCTCGTACATGGCGCGCAGCTCGGCGGGGGCGAGGCCGTGCGTCTGCCTGCGCAGCCTGCGCCCGATCAGGAAGGAGCCGCCCGCCGCGGTGGCCAGCCCGGCGATCGCGACGGCGAGGATCGAGCTCAGCTGCCCGCCCACCTCGTCGCCGATCCGCGCCCTGGTGACCCCGGCCGAGACCAGCGCGACCACGGTCTCGCCGTCGTACACCGGGGTGACCGCGCGGATCGAAGGGCCGAGCGACCCGGTGTAGGTCTCGGTGAAGGTCTGGCCCGCCAGCGCGCGGTCGATGGTCCCGGTGAAGGCCTGGCCGATCCGGTCCGGCTCGGTGTGCGTGTAGCGGGTCCGGTCCGGCGCCATGACCACGATGAAGTCCATGCCGGTCTCGCGCCGGATGCGCTCGGTGACCGGCTGCAGCCGCAGCGTCGGGTCCTCCGAGCGCACCGCGTCGACCAGCCCGGGGGAGCGGGCGAGGCTCACCGCGACGTCCACCACCTCCTGCGCGGTGGCGGCGTCGCTGTCGTGCCTGGCGTCCACCACGGCGAGCACCGCGCCCGCCGCCACGATCAGCGCGACCACCGCGAGCTGCAGCACGAAGGCCTGGCCGGCCAGGGTGAGGCCGGTTCTGTTCCCTTCGTGCCGTTTCTTTCGTTGTTGTCCGCTGGGAAACCGCACCACACGAACGTAATGCACCAAACAGTGACCCATGTCACTGGCGGGGAACATCCTGAGCACACGGGCGGCATCGGCCGCCGGCGCGGGGGCAACGACCAGAAGGAACATCGCAATGAGCGACACCACGAAAACCGAGGTACCGGAGACGGACGGCCCTCCGGCCCGGCGGGACCGCACGCACTGGCTCTACATCGCGGTGATCATCGCCGTGGTCGGCGGCATCCTGGTCGGCTGGCTGGCGCCGGAGGCGGGCAAGGCGCTCGCCCCGCTCGGCACCATGTTCGTCAACCTGATCAAGATGATGATCGCCCCGGTGATCTTCTGCACCATCGTGCTCGGCATCGGCTCGGTGCGGAAGGCGGCCACCGTCGGCAAGGTCGGCGGCCTCGCCCTCGGCTACTTCCTGATCATGTCCACCGTCGCGCTCGGCATCGGCCTCGTCGTCGGCAACCTGCTCGACCCCGGCACCGGCATGAACCTCGGGCAGGACGCGGGCGCGGGCGCCCAGTACGCCGACCAGGCGCACGCGGGCGGCGGCACCGTCGAGTTCCTGCAGGGCATCATCCCGACCAGCCTGCTCTCCGCGCTCACCGGCGGCAGCGTGCTGCAGGCGCTCTTCGTGGCCCTGCTGGTCGGCTTCGCGGTGCAGGCCATGGGCAGCGCGGGCGACCCGGTGCTGCGCGGCATCGGCGTCATCCAGAAGCTGGTCTTCCGGATCCTGTCGATGATCCTCTGGCTGGCCCCGATCGGTGCCTTCGGCGCCATCGCCAACGTGGTCGGCCGCACCGGGCTGGACGCGGTGCTGCAGCTGGGCACGCTGATGATCGCCTTCTACCTCACCTGCCTGGTCTTCGTCTTCGGCGTGCTCGGCGTGCTGATGTGGAGCGTCTCCCGGGTGAGCATCTTCAAGCTCTGCCGCTACCTGGCCCGCGAGTACCTGCTCATCGTCGCCACCTCGTCCTCGGAGTCGGCGCTGCCGCGGCTGATCGCCAAGCTGGACCACCTCGGCGTCCAGCGCACCACCGTCGGCGTGGTCGTGCCGACCGGCTACTCCTTCAACCTGGACGGCACCGCCATCTACCTGACGATGGCCTCGATCTTCATCGCCGACGCCATGGGGCAGCCGCTCTCGCTGCCCGAACAGCTCGGGCTGCTGGTGTTCATGATCGTCGCCTCCAAGGGCGCGGCCGGGGTCACCGGCGCAGGCCTGGCGACACTGGCCGGCGGGCTGCAGAGCCACCGCCCCGACCTGCTGGACGGCGTCGGGCTGATCGTCGGCATCGACCGCTTCATGTCCGAGGCGCGGGCGCTCACCAACTTCTCCGGCAATGCCGTCGCCACCGTGCTGATCGGCACCTGGACCGGCACCATCGACAACGCCAGGGTCGCCGAGGTGCTCGACCGCAAGCTCCCCTTCGACGAGCAGACCATGCTCGACGACGAGCACGGCGAGCAGGCCGAGCAGGTCCCGTCCACCGAAAAGGAACTCGTCAGAGCCTGACCGGTTGCCCCGGGTTCGCGGCCGTCCCGTCTCCGAGCACTCGAAAGCGCACGAGCCGAAGGCTCGAGACTCGAGTGCTCGGAGGCGGGACACCAGGGGCCGCGAACCCCGCCCGCGCCAGCGGGCCGAGAACACAGGTTGCGCCGCTGTGTCGTGGGTAGCGTTTACATATGGCAGATGTGGTTGTCGTCGGCTCCGGGCCCAACGGGCTCGCCGCCGCCGTTGTGCTGGCCAGGGCCGGGCTCTCGGTCGAGGTGTACGAGGCGCACGAGGCCGCGGGCGGCGGCTCCCGCACCGCCGAGCTGACGCTCCCGGGCTTCCACCACGACGTCTGCGCGGGCGCGCACCCGATGGCGCTGGCGGCGCCCTTCTTCCAGGCCTTCGACCTGGCGGCGCACGGCGTCGAGCTGCTCGCCCCCGAGGTCTCCTACGCGCACCCGATGGACGGCGGCACCGCCGGGCTCGCCTGGCGCGACCTGGACCGCACCGTCGACGGGCTCGGCGTGGACGGCCCGGCCTGGCGCAGGCTCTTCGAGCCGCTGGTCCGGCGCTGGCCCGAGGTGGTCGAGCTGGCCATGTCGGACATGCGGCACCTGCCCATCGCCAGGGCGACCACCATCCGCTTCGGGCTGCGCATGCTGGAGCAGGGCAGCCCGGCCTGGAATATCCGGTTCCAGGAGGCCAACGCCCCCGCGCTGCTCACCGGCATCGCCACGCACGCCATCATCCCGCCGAACAAGCTGCCCGCGGTCGGCGCCGCGCTGCTGCTCGGCACGCTGGCGCACGTGGGTGGCTGGGTGATCCCGCGCGGCGGCAGCCAGGCCATCCCGAACGCCATGATCGCCGAGTTGGAGCGGCTGGGCGGCCGGGTGATCACCGGCCACCGGGTCGACTCGCTGCGCGACTTCCCGGAGGCGAAGGCGATCCTGCTCGACACCGCCCCGGCCGAGCTGCTCCGGCTCGCCACCACCGACCTGCCCGAGCGCTACGCGAATACGCTGCGCCGCTTCAAGTACGGCGGCGCCGCCTGCAAGGTGGACTTCGCGCTCTCCGGCCCGGTGCCGTGGCAGGCCGACGGCTGCGACCGCGCGGGCACCCTGCACGTCGTCGGGAGCAGGGCCGAGGCGATGGCCGCCGAGCAGGCGGTCGCCGCGGGCAGGCACGCCCCGCGCCCGTACGTGCTCGCCATCCAGCCCGACGTGGTGGACGACACCCGCGCGCCCGCGGGCAAGCACACCTTCTACACCTACGCGCACGTGCCGCACGGCTCGACCAGGGACATCAGCGAGGACATCATCGCCCAGATCTCCCGCTTCGCCCCCGGCTTCCGCGACCTGATCCTGGACACCCACGTCTACACCGCCGCCCAGCTGCCCGCGCACAACGCCAACTACGTCGGCGGCGACATCTCGGCCGGCGCGATGAACCTGTGGCAGACCGCCTTTCGGCCCGCGCCGCGCTGGAACCCGTACCGCACCCCGCTGCCAGGGGTCTACCTCTGCTCGTCCTCGACCCCGCCCGGCCCCGGCGTGCACGGCATGTCCGGCATGCACGCCGCGGGCCACGCGCTGCGCGAGCGGTTCGGCATCGAGACCGACCCGCTCACGCTGCTCCGCGCTCAGGCGGGCGCGGGCGTTCGGTAGCGATCAGTCCCCTTCGCGATAACCCGTGCCGCTCCGGCACGGTGCGCCGCGCGCGGCGATCGGACTAGGCCAGCCCGGCCCTCTGCTCGGGCCGGGCCGGGACACGGAGTTCGGCGGTGCTGCCGACGCAGGCGCAGAACACCTGGGCCTGCCCGTCCAACGCCTGCGCGCGAATGTCGATGTCGGCGGCGGAGACCCAGGCCGCGCCGCCGCGCTCCAGGGTGACCGCGGCGCCGGTGTGGTCGTGCAGCCGCACCCGCCCCGCGGTGCAGAGCACGATGCCGGGCCCGGCGTGCGTGAGCGGCACGTGCGCGGCGCCCGCGGCGAGATCGAAGCGGCGCAGCGCGAACTCCGGCGCCGGGGTGCGGTAGCGCACCGAGCCGTCGCCCGCAGGCTCCGGCAGCACCACCGGCAGCTCGATCGGCTCGAAGTCGAGCACCCGGAGCAGCTCGGGGACGTCGACGTGCTTGGGGGTGAGCCCACCGCGCAGCACATTGTCCGAGTTGGCCATGATCTCAACGGCCAGCCCGCGCAGGTAGGCGTGCAGGTTGCCCGCCGCGAGGAAGAGCCCCTGGCCCGGCTGCAGCGTGATCCGGTTCAGCAGCAGCGCGGCCAGCACCCCGGCATCGCCCGGGTAGGCCTCGGCGAGCTCCAGCGCCGTCTTGGCCTCGGCGGCGAACGGCCGCGGCCCCCGGCCGGAGAGGTAGCGCACGCAGCCGTCCAGCACCGCGGGCAGCAGCCCGGCGAGCGCGGCGTGCGGCAGCGTGATCCAGGTGGTGAAGAGCATGCGCAGCCCGGAGGCGTCCGGCTGGGCCGCCAGCAGCTCGGCGTAGTGCGCCAGCTCGCCGACGTCCAGCGCGCGCAGCAGCTCAACGGTGCGGGTCGGCTCGCGGAACCCGGCCAGCGCCTCGAACCGCTCCAGCGCGACCACCAGCTCCGGCTTGTGGTTCTCGTCCCGGTAGTTGCGCAGCGGCGAGTCCAGCGCGACCTCGGCGGCGTTCTCCCGGCGGAACCCGGCGCGCGCCTGCTCCAGACTCGGGTGCGCCTGCAGCGAGAGCGGCTCCTCGGCCGCGAGCAGCTTGAGCAGGAACGGCAGCCTGCTGTCGAAGGGCGGTGCGGCCCAGCCCAGCTCGTGCTCGGGGTCGGCGGAGACCAGGTCGAGCAGGGAGCGCGTGCCCGCGCCGTCCAGCACGACGTGCGCCGGGTCGGCCGGGTGCGCGCCGAACCACAGCTCGGCCTCCGGGTGCGCCGACGGCACCGGCCTGCCGCACAGCTCCGCCAGCGCGGTGCGCGACCCCCAGGCGTACGAGCGCAGCGCACCCACCAGTTCGTGCACTAGAAGCGTCCCCCGTCGTAGGAGTCCGGCGCGCTGCCGGGAGCGGCGAGCAGCCCGAGGTAGGCCGCGGCCATCTCCAGCCGCAGCGCCAGCACCGCCAGCTGCTCGACCTCGCCGCCACGGCCGGGCGAGGGCGCGGCATCAGCAGGCGGGGTGGCGGGCGCGGCCGGGTCGATCAGCCCGCTGTGCAGCAGGTCCAGCTCGGCGTTCACCAGGTCGGCGTCGACCGGGCCCGCGCCGTCGCCGCCGAAGCGCGCGATCCGCCTGCCCGCCGCCGCCTGGTCGGCGTCGGCGCTGAGCACGAAGATCCGGACCCGCTCCACCGGGGCGGGGCCGTCCAGTTCCTCGTCGTGGAAGAGCGGGTCGAAGTCGGGCGCCGCGGTGGCCGCCACCGCGACCAGCCGCGGCTGCGCGGCGACCGCCTCGGCCAGGTTCACCGCCGCCGCGACCTGCCCGGCCGCCTGCAGCAGCACCTCGGCCGCGTGCCCGGCCAGCGCCGCCGTCGCGGGCGAGTCGCCGCTGAAGACCACCCGGTGCTGCCGCATCCTGGCGGCCAGCGTCTTGGCCGGGTTGTGGAAGACCTCGTGCTCGGGGCCGTCGCGCAGCGCCTCGGCATCGAGGATGTCGGCGAGCTTGTCCAGGTCGGGCACCGCGACCCCGGCGCGGCCGGGATCGATGGCGGCGAGCACGGCGAGCCCGGCGGCGAAGTAGCGCAGCAGCCGGTTGTGGTCGAGGACCGGGACCCGCGGCTCCAGCAACGCGGCCCTTCCCCCCGCCGCGGCGGCCAGCGGCCCCTCGATCGGCGCGGCGACCACCACCTCGGCGCCGCGGCGCAGGGCCCGGTCCACCGCCTCCAGCAGCCGCGGGTCACCCGCGTCGTCGCCCGCGACCAGCACGACGTCCAGCGCGCCGACCCAGGCGGGCAGCGTGGCGACCGGGACGACCGGCAGCCCGGCCTGCGGCCCCAGCGCGGCGATCAGCAGCGCGGCGGCCCGTGCGGCGCGGCCGGAGCCGGTCACGATCACCAGGCTGCGGGCCCCGGATCTCGGCAGTGTGGCGAGCGCGTTCTCGGTGACGGCCGCCGCGGTGGCCCGCACCTGGGCCCCGCCGGATGCGGCGGAGCGCAGCAGACCGGCTCCGTCGGCGGCTGCGATCGACGCGGCATCGTCGAGGTCGAGCACCGGTGTTCCAGCGATCATCGGGCGTCCCACCTCCCCTCATCGCGGTGTGATCGGTCGGGCCGTACCCGCCGCCCCGGCGTCCACACCGAGGGCTCGGGCGAATGCGGTCTCTGTGATTCCACTATTCCAGTCAGGAGCGGACGATGCTCAGGATCTCGGTCACGAGTGCGTCTACTTCCGCCGCCGACCTGGCTTCGACGTTCAGCCGCAGCAGCGGTTCGGTATTCGACGCGCGCAGGTTGAACCAGGCGTTCTCCGGCAGGTCGACGGTGACCCCGTCCAGCCGGTCCACCGCGCGGGCGCGGTCGGCGAAGGCGTCGAGCACGGCCGCGGTGCGGTCGGCGGCGTCGGCCACCGTGGAGTTGATCTCGCCGGAGGCGGCGTAGTTGGTGTACGAGGCCATCAGCTCGGAGACCGGGCGCTGCTGCTCACCGAGCGCGGCCAGCACGTGCAGCGCCGCCAGCATGCCGGAGTCGGCGCCCCAGAAGTCCCGGAAGTAGTAGTGCGCGGAGTGCTCCCCGCCGAACACCGCGCCGGTCTCGGCCATCTGCTGCTTGATGAAGGAGTGCCCGACCCTGGTGCGCACCGGGTTGCCGCCCAACTCGGCCACGAGCTCCGGCACGGTCCGCGAGGTGATCAGGTTGTGGATGACGGTGGCGCCCGGCTCCTTGGCCAGCTCGCGCTCGGCCACCAGCGCGGTGATCGCCGACGGCGAGACCGGGTCGCCCTGCTCGTCCACCACGAAGCAGCGGTCGGCGTCGCCGTCGAAGGCGAGGCCGATGTCGGCGCCGCTGCTCCGCACCAGCGCCTGCAGGTCGACCAGGTTGGCCGGGTCCAGCGGGTTGGCCTCGTGGTTCGGGAAGGTGCCGTCCAGCTCGAAGTAGAGCGGGACGATGCTCAGCTGCCGCAGGCTGCCGAGCACCTCGGGCACGGTGTGGCCGCCCATGCCGTTGCCCGCGTCCACCGCGACGGTGAGCGGCCGGACGCCGTCCAGGTCGACCAGCCCGCGCAGGAACTTGGCGTAGTCGGAGAGCAGGTCGGTGCGGACCGCGTCGCCCGGCGCGCCGTTGTACCCGGGCACCCCGGCGACCACCTCGGCCGCGATGGCGGCCAGCCCGGTGTCCTGCCCGACCGGCTTGGCGCCCGCCCGGCACAGCTTGATGCCGTTGTAGCGGGCCGGGTTGTGGCTCGCGGTGAACATGGCGCCGGGACAGTCGAGGTCGCCGCTGGCGAAGTAGAGCTGGTCGGTGGAGGCGAGCCCGATGTGCACCACGTCGAGGCCCTGCGCCCGCACGCCGTCGGCGAAGGCGTCCGCCAGCTCCGGCGAGGAGGCCCGCATGTCGTGCCCGATGACCACCCGGTTCGCCTGCTCGGCCCGCATCAGCCGGGCGAACGACCCGCCGACCTCGCGCACGAACGCGGCATCGATCTGTTCACCGACGACACCGCGGACGTCGTAGGCCTTGATCACCGCGCGCACGGCGTCGGCGGAGCGGGGCACTGTCATGGGGAACACCCTAGTAGGCGCGGGCGCGCGGCCTCGACGGTGGCCGTTGGCGCGGCGGCGGCGGCCGCTCGCGAAGGGGGCGCGGCCGTCCGGGGAGCGAAATCACGCGGCGGGCGCCCGCGGTCGGAGGCGTCGCCGACACAGTTGCGCGCGGAGCGCGGTCAGTCGGCGGGTGCGGGTAACGCCGGGCGGTTCCTGCGGACGTGTTTCGCGCGGAGCGTGGTCAGTTGGGCGGGTCGGGGAGCACCCGGAGGTGCCCGCGGCGCCCGGTGCGGCCGGGGCGCGGCGGCTGCGGCGTGTGCTCGCGATATCCGCGCTGCTCGTGCTCGGGCGGCCTGCGGCGCAGCCCGGCCTCGCGGACCGCCTCGGCCAGCGCGGTCAGGTCGTCGTCGTCCGGGGTGCTGAAGCCGCCCTCGTGCCGGACCATGTCCCAGCCCTTGGGGGCGGTGATCCGGGAGGCGTGCGTTTCACAGAGATCCCAGGAGTGCGGCTCGGCGACCACGGCCAGCGGCCCGACCACGGCGGTCGAGTCCGAGTAGACGAACGTCAGCGTCGCGACGGCTGGATTCTTGCAGCCGGGCCGGACGCAGCGACGCATGGGGATCACGAATGTGAGAGTAACCCCGCGGGCCCCGTCATGTGGACAGACACGCCTGGGTAATTCGTCTCACCGGCAGCGGAAAGGCATACCACGGGCTACTCGGCCTCCTCGTCGTCGGCCGGGTCGATGACATCCGGGTCGACCCCGAGGTAGGTGGCGATCTGCTGGACGAGCACCTCGCGCAGCAGGTCCACCAGGTCGTCCGGATCGCCCGCGCGCAGCTCCAGCGGCTTCCGGAAGAGCACCACCCGCGCCCTGGTCGCGGCGCCGTGCCGGTCGATGCCCGCGGGCACCAGCCGGGAGAGCGGAACCGGGCCGTCCGCCACCACCTCGTCCGGCCAGGTGACCGAGTCCGGGTGCAGCGGACGGATCTTCGGGACATCGTCGACGGCGATGTCGAGTTTGGTCAGGCGGTCGTGCCACTTGGAGTCGAGCGGCGCGAAGGCCTCGAGCACGAGCCGGTCGAACTTCTGCCCGCGCGTCCGCCAGGCGGGAACGGTCGGCGGGAGCACCGGACCGCGCAGACCGCGGCCGCGGCGGATCACCGACCTCGCGGTCGGCGGGCGGCGGTGACGGGAACGGGCCATGGCTCGAACCTAGCCGCTCCGCCCGCCGCCGTGGCTATCGCGTGGCACGGCCGCCCGCGCCGGACCCGGACGCTCGCGCGCCGGGGCGGCGTGAGCGCCCGCTCAGACGATGCCGCGCTTGAGGCGGCGCCGCTCCCGCTCGGAGAGGCCGCCCCAGATGCCGAAGCGCTCGTCGTGCGCCAGGGCGTACTCGAGGCACTCGTCGCGCACCTCGCAGCCGAGGCAGATCCGTTTCGCCTCGCGGGTCGAGCCGCCCTTCTCGGGGAAGAACGCCTCCGGATCGGTCTGGGCGCAGAGCGCCCGCTCCTGCCACTGCTCCTCGATCGAGTCGAACATCTCGTCGAAGCCGGTGATGATCAGGCTCAACCGGGGTGCCTCGGCACCGCCGTCGTCCTGGCCACGACCGGTGTCTTCGCAGACGCCACGAGCTGCGCCTGCTGTGGAATCGGTTCGCGATACGCCGTCCGGGGTGCCCGAAGGGTCCAGCTCAATGGCCATCGCTCCGCCTCCTCACTGTGTGTTAGCGCAGAAAGATTCTTTCCGTCGGACCGATGCGCCCACCGACGGCCCTACCCCGCGACGTAGTCCCGCGGACATCCCCGAGCGTGCCGTCCCGATGCGAACAGGTGTTCGAAAACTCGTTCGCGCGTTGATCTCTCGCGCGAACCCGGAATGACATGCATGTGATTAGACACGCCGGTGCCAGCGGTGGTCAAGCCGATGAAGCTATTCCGTTACTATCCGGCACCGCATTACGCCGCGGGCTCTCCCGACGGAATAGCAAATGAGCAGCAAATATACCGCGAAGAGTACTCGATCGCACCAGGGCCTAGGCTCTCGGGATGTGAGTGGACAACGAGCGGATGCCGCGCCCGGCGCGGGGCGGCGGATCGCGGTGCTGGTCGGCGGAGTCGGTGGCGCGCGCTTCCTGCAGGGCGTCCGGCAATTGCTGCCCGATGCCGAGATCTCGGCGATCGTGAATGTCGGCGACGACGTCTGGATGCACGGCCTCCGCATCTGCCCCGACCTGGATACCTGCATGTACACGCTGGGCGGCGGGATCGATACCGAGCGCGGCTGGGGCCGGGTCGGCGAGACCTGGCACGCGAAGGAGGAGCTGGCGGCTTATCGCGCGCAGCCGGACTGGTTCGGGCTCGGTGATCGGGATATCGCCACGCACCTGATTCGCAGTGAAATGTTGCGCGCCGGGTATCCGCTGTCGGCGGTCACCGAAGCGCTCTGCAATCGGTGGCAACCGGGCGTGAAACTTCTCCCGGCAACCGATGATCGCTGCGAAACCCATGTCGTTGTCGACGACGCGGACAACCCCGGCGAACGTCGCGCGATCCATTTCCAGGAGTGGTGGGTTCGCTATCGCGCGAACATCCCGACCCATGGATTCGCCACAATCGGGGCGGACGAGGCGAAACCGGGACCGAATGTGATCGAAGTCATAGAGAGTGCTGATGCGGTATTACTCGCCCCGTCGAACCCGGTGGTGAGCATCGGTTCCATTCTCGCCGTTCCCGGCATTCGCGGCGCGCTGCGCACCACCGCCGCGCCGGTGATCGGGCTCTCGCCGGTCATCGACGGAAAGCCGCTGCGCGGCATGGCCGACGAGTGCCTCTCCGTGATCGGGGTGCCGACGACCGCGGAGGCCGTCGGCGCGCACTACGGCGCCCGCTCCGGCACCGGCATCCTGGACGGCTGGCTCATCCACAGCACCGACAGTGCCGCGGTCGACGGCGTCGAGGTGCGCAGCGTCCCGCTGCTCATGACCGATCCCGCCGCGACGGCGGAAATGGTCAAGGAAGCGCTGGATCTGGCGGGGGTGAAGCCGTGACTTTCGATTCGGAGCACACGCCGGGGGCGCAGGCCGATCACGCGGCGGGCGAGCTGCGCATCCTTCCGGTCACCGGGCTGCCCGAGTTCCGGCCGGGCGACGACCTGGCGGCCCACCTGGCCGAGCGGGCCCCCTGGCTCGCCGACGGCGACATCCTCGTGGTCACCAGCAAGATCGTCGCCAAGGCGGAGGGCCGGATCGCGCACGCGCCCAGCGATCCCGACGAGCGCGATGCCGCGCGGCGCGCACTGGTGGCGCAGGAGGCCGTGCGCGTGCTCGCCCGCAAGGGCCGCACCCTGATCACCGAGAACAAGCTCGGCATCGTGCAGGCCGCCTCCGGCGTCGACGGCTCCAATGTCGAGCGCGACGAGCTGGTGCTGCTCCCCGCCGACCCGGACGGCAGCGCCGCCGCGCTGCGCCGCGGCCTGGCCGAGCGGCTCGGTGTCCGGGTGGCGGTGCTGATCACCGACACCATGGGCCGCGCCTGGCGCAACGGCCAGACCGACGCCGCGATCGGCGCCAGCGGCCTGCGCGTCCTGCACGACTACGCGGGCGCCGTCGACGGCCAGGGCAATGAACTCCAGGTCACCCTGGTCGCCGTGGCCGACGAGCTGGCCGCCGCCGCCGATCTGGTGAAGGGCAAGCTGGGCGGCGTCCCGGTGGCCGTGGTCCGCGGGCTCCCGGTCGTTGACGACGGCTCGACCGCCGCCGACCTGATCCGCCGCGGCGACGAGGACCTCTTCTGGCTCGGCACCGCCGAGGCGATCGAGAAGGGCCGCAGGGAGGCCGTGCTGCGCCGCCGCTCGGTGCGCCGCTTCACCGCGGAGCCGGTCGAGCCCGAGCGGGTGCGCGCCGCCATCGGGGTCGCGCTCACCGCGCCCGCCCCGCACCACACCCGGCCGGTGCGCTTCGTCTGGGTGCGCACCCGCGAGCTCCGCGAGCGGCTGCTCACCGAGCTGGCCGCCGCCTGGCGCGCCGACCTGACCCGCGACGGCCTCGACCCGGAGCGCGTCGAACGCCGAATCGCCAGGGGCCGCATTCTCTTCGACGCCCCCGAGGTGGTGATCCCGTGCTGCGTGCCGGACGGCGCGCACGACTACCCCGACGCCACCCGCCGCGCCGCCGAGCAGACCATGTTCACCGTCGCGGTCGGCGCCGCGGTGCAGGGGCTGCTGGTGGCGCTGGCCACCGAGGGGCTCGGCAGCTGCTGGATCGGGTCGACCATCTTCGCCCCGGCCACCACCCGCGCCGTGCTCGGCCTGCCGGAGGACTGGAAACCGCTGGGCGCCATCGCCATCGGGCACGCCGAGGAGGAGTTCGCCGCGCGCTCCCCGCGCACGCCGGGCGACGCGCTGGTCGAGCTGTGAGCGCGGAGTCGCTGCACCGCTCGGCCACCGCGCTGCTCACCGAGTGGGCGCCCGCCGAGCGGGGCGAGCGCTCGCTGCGCGAGGCGATGCTCGCCTTCCTCGGCTCGGCGCCGCGGGGGTGTCTGCGGGAGCACGCGCCCGGTCACGTGACGGCATCTGCGCTCGTCTGGTCGCACGACGGCCGGGAGGTGCTGCTCACCCTGCACCCCAGGGTCGGGCGCTGGATCCAGCTCGGCGGGCACTGCGAGGAGTCGGACGAGACCGTGGCCGACGCCGCGTTGCGCGAGGCCGTCGAGGAGTCCGGGATTCTCGACCTGACCCTGGAGCCCGGGCTCTCCGGCGCGCAGGCGCACCCCATCACCTGCTCGCTCGGGCAGCCGACGCGCCACCTCGACCTGCTGTTCCGGATCACCGCGCCGCCGGGCGCGGTGCCGGTGCGCAGCAGCGAGTCGACCGATCTGCGCTGGTGGCCGGTGGACGCGCTGCCGGAAGGAGCGGACATCCCGCTGCCCTGATTTACAAATTCTTCGATTTGTATAGATTGCCGACACGATCGGCGGTATCGTCAACTCAACGCCGTAACGCACATCACACCGTGCATCGCGATGGGAGACGACGATGTCCACCGCAGCCGAACCCTCGTCCGTCGAGGCGCCCGCCTGGCGCGACACCAAGCGCTACTTCTGGCTCTGGGGCCTCTTCGCCCCGGCCGGGCTCTTCCTCATCGGGCTGCCGACCATCTACCTGTTCAACCGGCTGGGCTGGGACGGCGCCGCGCACGTCCCCTTCTGGCTCGGCCCGATCCTGATCTACCTGGTCATCCCGATCGCCGACGTCTTCATCGGCCCGGACGGCGACAACCCGCCGGACGAGGTGATGGAGTACCTGGAGAACGACCGCTACTACCGCTACCTCACCTATCTCTACCTCCCGTTCCAGTACGGGTCGCTGATCCTGGCGTGCTACCTGATCACCGCCGACAACCTCTCCTGGCTGCACATCGACGGCGGGCTGTGGACGGTGGACAAGATCGGGCTGGCGATCACCGTCGGCATCATCGGCGGCGTCGGGATCAACACCGCGCACGAGCTCGGGCACAAGAAGGTCGAGCTGGAGCGCTGGCTCTCCCGGATCGCGCTGGCCCAGTCCGGCTACGGCCACTTCTACATCGAGCACAACAGGGGGCATCACGTCCGGGTCGCGACGCCGGAGGACCCGGCCAGCTCCCGGCTCGGCGAGAGCTTCTACCGCTTCTGGCCGCGCACCGTGTGGGGCGGGATCACTTCGTCCTGGCGGCTGGAGAAGGCCAGGCTGGAGCGGACCGGCTCCGGCCCGTGGTCGATCCACAACGAGGTGCTGAGCGCCTGGGCCATGACGGTGCTGCTCTTCGGCGCGCTCTGCGCGGTCTTCGGGATCGAGCTGCTTCCGTACCTGCTGCTGCAGGCCGTCGTCGGGTTCAGCCTGCTGGAGGCGGTGAACTACCTGGAGCACTACGGCCTGCTCCGGCAGCACACCCCGAGCGGCCGGTACGAGCGCGCCGCGCCGACGCACAGCTGGAACAGCGACCACCTGGTCACCAATATCTTCCTGTACCACCTGCAGCGGCACAGCGACCACCATGCCTACCCGACCCGCCGCTACCAGACCCTGCGCAGCTGGGACGGCGCCCCCAACCTGCCCGCGGGCTACGCGACCATGATCCTGCTGGCCTACGTCCCGCCGCTGTGGCGCCGGGTGATGGACCCGAAGGTGCTCGCGCACTACGACGGCGACGTCACCAGGGCCAATATCCTGCCCGCGCGCCGCGAGCAGGTCCTCGCGAAGTACGGGGCGGGTTCGTGAGCGCCTACCGCTGCCCCGTCTGCGAGTACGTCTACGACGAGGCGAAAGGCGAACCGCACGAGGGATTCTCGGCGGGAACGGCGTGGTCGGCGGTGCCGGACGACTGGTGCTGCCCGGACTGCGGGGTACGCGAGAAGATCGACTTCGAGGAGGTTCCGGCATGACCGAGTACAAGCTCTACCAGTGCATCCAGTGCGGTTTCGAGTACGACGAGGAAAAGGGCTGGCCGGACGATGGCATCGCGCCCGGCACCCGGTGGGACGACATCCCCGACGACTGGAGCTGCCCCGACTGCGGCGCCGCCAAGGCCGACTTCTACATGGTCGAGATCGAGCGGACGTGACATTTTGACTGCGGCGGGCACCCGTGCCACTGTCGCGGGTATGCCGCGCACCGGATCCAGGCTTCCCTACCAGGAGGCGGCGCGGGAGCTGCTGCGCACCTCGGTGCTGGACGCCGTGCGCGACCTGCTCACCGAGCGGGACTGGTCCAAGATCACCCTGGGTGACGTCGCCACCCGCGCCGGGGTGAGCAGGCAGACGCTCTACAACGAGTTCGGCTCCCGCACCGGCCTTTCCCAGGCCTACGCGCTGCGCCTCGCCGACGACCTGGTCGACCACGTGGCGGCGGCCATCGCCGCCAACGTGGGCGACGCCCGCGCCGCCATCCGCGACGGCATCGCGAACTTCCTGGTCGACGCCGCCGCCGACCCGCTGGTCCGCTCGCTGGTCGCGGGCGAGGTCAAGCTGGACCTGCTGCGCCTCATCACCCTGGATGCCGGGCCGCTGCTGGAGCACGCCGGGGAGCGGCTCACCGCCGCCTTCGAGCACAGCTGGGTCGCCGCGTCGCCCGCCGAGTCCGCGGTGCTCGCGCACGCCATGGTGCGGCTGGCCATCAGCTACATCGCCACTCCGCCCGCCCCGAACCGCGACACCCCCGCGGAGCTGAGCCTGCTCCTCGGCCCCTACGTCGAGGCCATCCTGGCGACCCGCGCACCCTCCTGACGGGGTTGTCCACAGGCCGCCGGTTGTCCACACCCGTCGGATGCGGCGCAGCGCACCTCTTGTAGGTCAAGTAACCTCGTGCGTGAAACCACTTGGGGGAACCGAACAAATACCGACCGCTGTCATTGTGCTTGTGGCCACGTTTTCGTTCGTAAGGGGGGTGTAACGCACACGTGATCTGGAACTATTCCCATGACACAGGAAGTACGGCTTTACGTAGCGGAGCGAAGGTGCAATCGGCAGACTCACGGGGGGGTTCCTCGACCGACCCGAAACGGCTCCTCTGGGTTCTGGGGTTGATCGCGCCGGCCTCGGCGTTGTTGCCGTCGCAGTTGGTGTTGCAGACGGGGTCGCCGGTGTTCTGGTGGATCGGGCCGTTCATCGTGTTGGTGGCGATCCCGGTGTTGGATTGGGTGGTGGGGGAGGACGGCTCCAATCCTCGGGACGAGGACTACGAGCGGCTCTCGGCCGACCGGTTCTACCGGTGGTGTACATATCTGTTCCTGCCGATCCAGTTGATCGGACTGTTGATCGCGTGTGCGATGTGGGCCGGAACCGAACTCAGCGTGGTCGACAAGGTCGGGCTCGCCACCACGTTGGGGTTGGTGTCGGGGATCGGGATCAACGCCGCGCACGAACTCGGGCATCGGGTCGAGCATCTGGAGCGGTGGCTGGCGAAGATCGCGTTGGCCCAGTCGGGGTACGGGCATTTCTTCGTCGAGCACAACCGCGGCCACCACGCACGGGTCGCCACCCCGGAAGACCCGGCGAGTGCCCGACTGGGGGAATCGCTCTACTCCTTCCTGCCGCGCAGCGTCGCGGGTGGGTTCCGGTCGGCGATCGCGATCGAACGCCGACGGTTGGCGCGTAAGGGGTTGGGTTGGTGGTCGCCGCGCAACCACATCTTGCAGGCGTGGGCGATGACGGTGGTGTTGTTCGGTGGGTTGGCCGTGGTGTTCGGGTGGGCGGTGTTGCCGTGGTTGTTTCTGCAGGCGGTGATCGGTGCCGCGTTGTTGGAGACGGTGAACTATGTGGAGCACTACGGGTTGTTGCGGGAGCGGAAGGCCGATGGTCGGTGGGCTCGGTGTTCGCCGCGGGATTCGTGGAACAGTGATCGGTTGGTGACGAATATCTTCTTGTTCCATTTGCAGCGGCACAGTGATCATCATGCGAATCCGGGGCGGCGGTATCAGACGTTGCGGACCTCGGAGGTGGCGCCGCAGTTGCCTGCGGGGTATGCGTCGATGATCGTGTTCGCGGCGGTGCCGCCGTTGTGGCGGCGGATCATGGACCACCGGGTGCTCGAGCACTACCGGGGCGACATCACCAGGGCCAACCTGCAGCCCGCCAAGCGGGAGCAGCTGCTGGCGCAGTACGGCAGCGCCGCCTAGCACCCCACGCCGCGGCCGGGCGAGGTTAGGCTGCGCTCATGCTCAAGCGGATTCTGCTCACCGGTCTCGCGGCCGCGCTCGCCACGCTCGGCACCGCCGGGATCGGGCACGCCGAGCCCGACCGCGGGGTCGTGGTCCTCGTGCCGGGCCAGTACCTCGGCGCGCTGCCCTATGAACCGCTGGCCGCGGCGCTCCGGGCCGAGGGCTACGACACCGTCGTCCTCGATCTGAAGGGGTTCGACATCGCGGCCGACGCGCACGCCATCGACGGTGCCGTCGCGGCGGCCCGCGGTGCGCACCCCGGGCAGCCGGTGAGCCTGGTCGGGCACAGCATCGGCGCGCTCAGCAGCCGGTACTACCTGCGCGAACTCGGCGGCAGCGCGGTTGTCGAGCGGTACGTCGCGATCGGCGCACCGCAGTACGGGTCGCCGGGTGCCTGCGGGCAGCCCGCCGCGCCCGAGGCCTGCCCCGGCACCCCCTTCATGGCGGCGCTGAACGCCGGGGACGACACCCCCGGCGCCACCACCTACTACTCCATCCGCAGCGAGCGCGAGTGGAGCGACGGCAGGCTGGACGGCGGCCAGTGCAGGCTCACCCCGTTCCGCACGCTCGGCAACGGCGGCGCCGACCACTCGCTGGAACCGGTGCTGCCCGCGGTGCTCGACCAACTCCGCTCCGCGCTCGCCGACGACTGCGCGGGCGAGTACGTGGACGAGCCGGACGGCGCGATCACGGCGGACTCCACGCTCTTCCCGAGCGGGATTCCGTTCGGCTGAGCCGCACCGAATTCGGCTCGGTGACCCGGGGTCCCGCAGCGGGGGACACCCCGGAGCCACGCCCGGCCGAGCGGCTAGCCTTGGCGGGTACCGCCGCCCAATCCCTGGAGAGGCCGATGACGACTTCAGAACTTTCCGCTTTGACCGCCGACGTGCGCAACGGCATCGATTACAAGGTGGCTGATCTGTCACTGGCCGAGTTCGGCCGCAAGGAGATCCGGCTGGCCGAGCACGAGATGCCGGGGCTGATGGCGCTGCGCCGCGAGTACGCCGAGGTGCAGCCGCTGCGCGGCGCGCGGATCTCCGGCTCGCTGCACATGACGGTGCAGACCGCGGTGCTGATCGAGACGCTGACCGCGCTCGGCGCCGAGGTGCGCTGGGCCTCGTGCAATATCTTCTCCACCCAGGACCACGCGGCCGCGGCGATCGTGGTCGGGCCGCACGGCACCGTGGACGAGCCGAAGGGGACCCCGGTCTTCGCCTGGAAGGGCGAGACGCTGGAGGAGTACTGGTGGGCCGCCGAGCAGATGCTGACCTGGCCGGGTGAGCCCGCCAACATGATCCTCGACGACGGCGGGGACGCGACCATGCTGGTGCTGCGCGGCGCGCAGTTCGAGAAGGCCGGGGTCGTCCCGCCGGAGGACGACGACCACTCCGCCGAGTACAAGGTCTTCCTGAACCTGCTGCGCGAGCGGCTGGAGACCGACGCCACCAAGTGGGGCGTGATCGCGGAGTCGGTGAAGGGCGTCACCGAGGAGACCACCACCGGCGTGCTGCGGCTGTACCAGTTCGCCGCCGCGGGGGAACTGGTGTTCCCGGCGATCAACGTCAACGACTCGGTGACCAAGTCGAAGTTCGACAACAAGTACGGCACCAGGCACTCGCTGATCGACGGCATCAACCGCGGCACCGACGTGCTGATCGGCGGCAAGAAGGTGCTGATCTGCGGCTACGGCGATGTCGGCAAGGGCTGCGCGGAGTCGCTGGCCGGGCAGGGCGCCCGGGTGCAGGTCACCGAGATCGATCCGATCAACGCGCTGCAGGCGCTGATGGACGGCTACGACGTGGTCACCGTCGAGCAGGCGATCGGCCACGCCGACATCGTCATCACCTCGACGGGCAACAAGGACATCATCACCCTCGAGCACATGAAGGCGATGAAGGACCAGGCCATCCTGGGCAACATCGGCCACTTCGACAACGAGATCGACATGGCCGCCCTGGAGCGCTCCGGCGCGCACCGGCTCAACATCAAGCCGCAGGTCGACCTGTGGACCTTCGACTCGGGCAAGGCGATCATCGTGCTGTCGGAGGGCAGGCTGCTGAACCTGGGCAATGCCACCGGGCACCCCTCGTTCGTGATGTCGAACAGCTTCTCCAACCAGGTGATCGCGCAGATCGAGCTCTGGACCAAGCCGGAGCAGTACGACAACGAGGTCTACCGGCTGCCCAAGCACCTGGACGAGAAGGTCGCCAAGATCCACGTCGAGGCGCTCGGCGGCACGCTGACCAAGCTCACCAAGGATCAGGCCGAGTACATCGGCGTTGACGTGGAGGGCCCGTTCAAGCCGGAGCACTACCGGTACTGACGCACCGGGCCCCGCCGGGCAGCCGGCGGGGCCCGCGTAGTCTCCTGCGGCATGGGCACCCTCATCGTGCTGGAAGGGCTGGACGGCTCCGGCAAGCGCACGCTCACCGACCGGGTCGTCGCCGACCTGGCCGCGCGCGGGTTGCGCACCGCCACGCTCGCTTTCCCGCGGTACGGGCGCTCGGTGCACGCCGACCTCGCCGCCGAGGCGCTGCGCGGCGCGCACGGCGACCTGGCCGCCTCGGTCTCCGGCATGGCGCTGCTCTTCGCGCTGGACCGGGCGGGCGCGAAGGACGAGCTGGAAAAGCTGCTCGCCGAGCACGATTTCGTCGTGCTCGACCGCTACGTCGCCTCCAACGCCGCCTACAGCGCGGCCCGGCTCGGCCAGTCCGCGGACGGCGACATCGTCTCCTGGACAGCGGAACTGGAGTACGGCCGGTTCGGGCTGCCCCGCCCCGAGCTGCAGATCCTGCTCGACGTGCCCACCGAGCTGGCCGCCGAGCGAGCGCGGCGCCGCGGCGATCTGGACCCCGGCCGCGCGCTCGACGCCTACGAACGCGATGCCGTGCTGCAGCTGCGCACCGGTGCGGTGTACCGTGAGCTGGCCGAACGCGATTGGGCCGGACCCTGGTGGCGCTACCGCCCGGAGGACGATCCGGCCGCGGTCACCGACCGGCTGGCCGCGGTACCGCGCCGATAGCGCGGCGGGTACGGTGCGAAATCGCCAGTGTTGGCGTGGCGGCCCGTCGCCCGCCACCGAGATGACAACATAGGAATCATGAAGCCGAAGATTCTGGTCGTCGACGACGATATGGCTCTCGCCGAGATGCTGACCATCGTCCTGCGCGGCGAGGGGTTCGACCCGCACGTGGTCGGCGACGGTACCCAGGCGCTCTCCGCGGTGCGGGAGATCCGGCCGGACCTCGTGCTCCTCGACCTCATGCTGCCCGGCATGAACGGCATCGACGTGTGCCGGGTGCTGCGCGCTGACTCCGGCGTGCCGATCGTCATGCTGACCGCCAAGACCGACACCGTCGACGTGGTGCTCGGCCTGGAATCCGGCGCCGACGACTACATCGTCAAGCCGTTCAAGCCCAAGGAGCTGGTGGCCAGGGTGCGGGCGCGGCTGCGCCGCACCGAGGACGAGCCCTCCGAGCAGCTCTCCATCGCCGACATCGTGATCGACGTGCCCGCGCACAAGGTCACCAGGGAGGGCACCCAGATCTCGCTCACCCCGCTGGAGTTCGACCTGCTGGTCGCGCTGGCCCGCAAGCCGCGCCAGGTCTTCACCCGCGAGGTGCTGCTGGAACAGGTCTGGGGCTACCGGCACGCCGCCGACACCAGGCTGGTCAACGTGCACGTGCAGCGGCTGCGCGCCAAAGTCGAGAAGGACCCGGAGAATCCGGAGATCGTGCTGACCGTTCGCGGGGTCGGGTACAAGGCCGGACCGCCGTGATCGACCGCCTGATCGCGCGTCTGCGCCCGGCGGTCGGCATCGCCGCGGCGTGGGCGCAGCGCCAGGGCGTCGCACTCGGCCACCTGTGGCGGCGATCGCTGCAGCTGCGCGTCATCGTCTCCACCCTCACCCTCTCGCTCATCGTCATCACGGTGCTCGGCGTCGTGCTCACCAGCCAGATCACCGACCGGCTGCTGGACGCCAAGCTGAACGCGGCGATCGAGGAGATGGAGCGCGCCAGGAACACGGTGGAGAGCCAGCTGGCGGGCGCGCACGGCAACGGCATCCAGCAGCAGCAGCTCGCCGAGGCGCGGGACTCGCTCTCCAACCGCGGCGGCACCGCGGAGTCCGGCGGCGTCGCGGGCAGCTTCGACTCCGCGCTCACCGTCATCGGCGGCACCCCGCCGCAGCAGATGACCTCGGGACCGGTGCAGGAGGTGCCGGAGGAGCTGCGCCGCTTCGTGCAGCGCAGCCAGATCAGCTACCAGTTCGCCACCGTCGACGACCCGGACGGCTACCGCGGCCGCGCGCTGGTGATCGGCAGCCCGAGCGCCGAGATCCCGACCCTGGAGATCTACCTGATCTTCCCGCTGGTCAACGAGGAGCGCAGCCTCGCGCTCATGCGCGGCACCATGCTGGTCGGCGGCGCCGTGCTGCTGGTCCTGCTCGCCGCCATCTCCGCGCTGGTGACCAGGCAGGTGGTGCTGCCCATCCGGTCGGCCGCCCGGATCGCGGGGCGGTTCGCGGACGGCCGGCTGAAGGAGCGCATGCTGGTCCGCGGCGAGGACGACATGGCGAAGCTGGCGCAGGCCTTCAACGAAATGGCGGAGAGCCTTTCGACCCAGATCAACCAGCTGGAGGAGTTCGGCAACCTGCAGAAGGGCTTCACCTCCGACGTCAGCCACGAGCTGCGCACCCCGCTCACCACGGTCCGCATGGCCGCCGACCTCATCCACAGCAGCAGCGACGAGCTCTCGCCCGCGCTGGCCCGCAGCGCCGAGCTGCTCGTCAACGAGCTGGACCGGTTCGAGGGGCTGCTCAACGACCTGCTGGAGATCAGCCGCCACGACGCGGGCGTCGCCGAGCTGCAGGTGGAGTCGCTGGACGTGCGGATGTGCGCCAAGGCCGCCATCTCCACCGTGCGGCACCTGGCCAAGGACGCCGGGGTCGAGGTCGTCGCCGACCTGCCGGAGGACCCGCTGGTCGCCGAGGTGGACCCGCGCCGGGTCGAGCGGGTGCTGCGCAACCTGCTCGCCAATGCCATCGACCACGGCGACGGCAAGCCGGTGCTCATCCGGATGCGCGGCGACCAGGAGGCCAACGCGCTCGCCGTCGTCGTCCGGGACCAGGGCATCGGGCTCCGGCCGGGCGAGGAGAAGCTGGTCTTCAACCGCTTCTGGCGCTCCGACCCCTCGCGCATGCGCCGCTCCGGCGGCACCGGCCTCGGGCTCTCGATCAGCCAGGAGGACGCGCACCTGCACGAGGGCAGGCTCGAGGCGTGGGGCGAGCTCGGCAGCGGGGCCAGCTTCCGGCTCACCCTGCCGATGGCCCGCGGCGCCAAGCTCGGCCCGAGCCCGCTGCCCCTCGACGCCCCGCGCAAGGTGCCGATCCGCACCGAACCCGAGGCCGACGACTCCGACACCATCCGCATCCCGGCCGTCGGCGCCGAGGTCGGCGCGGGCGCGGAGAACGGCGCGGTACCCACCGGTCGGGGGTATGCCGAGAACCGGGACGTACAGTCATGACGATGCGTACCCGACCCCTCGCCGCCGTGCGCCGGGGAGTGATCGGTGTGCTCGTGGCCGCGCTGGTCCTGCTCACCGGCTGCGCCAGCCTGCCGGAGTCGTCCGCTCCGCAGGCGCTCGGCACGCTGGATCGCGAGCCGACCTCGGACGGCCCGCCGCCGCCGATCTCCGGCCGCGACCCCGACCTGCTGCTCCGCGACTTCCTGCAGGCCACCGCCGCCCCGGCGAACCGGCACGAGGCGGCGCGGCAGTACCTGACCCCGTCCGCCTCCACCCGCTGGGACGACGCCGCGGGCACCGTGATCGTGGAGAAGCCGGACACGCTGCGCGAATCCAGGGGCGGCGACGCCGCGACCTACGTCATCCGGGCGCGCAAGGTCGGCGAGCTCTCCGCGGACGGGTCGTACCGGCCGTCGGACGGCTCGATGCTGGAGAACAAGATCGAGATGACCAGGGTCGGCGGCGAGTGGCGGATCGACGAGCTGCCGGACGGCGTCGTCATGGACAACGCCGCCTTCGCCAAGGCGTACCAGCGGAACGCGATCTACTTCCTGGACCCGAACGGCACCTCGCTCGTGCCGGACCTGCGCTGGATCTCGGTGCCGCCCGCGCAGCGCACCCAGCGCCTGCTCGACCTGCTGCTGGACGGCCCGCAGCCCGCGCTCGCCGAGAACGTGCGCACCGTCGTGTCGCCGCCGGTGGCGCTGCGCGGGGCGGTGACCAAGGCCAACGGCGACCCGGAGGAGGTCGGGGTCGGGCTCGGCGGGGTCAGGATCGACCTGGCGGGCGCCGCGGCGCTGCCGCCGCGGGAGAAGGAGCTGCTCGCGGCCCAGGTGGTCTCGACGCTCTCGGCGGCCGAGGTGCTCGGCCCGTACGTGCTGCTCGCCGACGGCAAGGCGCTGGACGAGCGGTTCGCCGCGAACGGCTGGTCGGTCGCGGACATCGAGCAGTACACCCCGGATGCCCACCTGCGCAACAAGATCGGGCTCTTCGCGCTGCGCGGCGGCACGCTGGTGCAGGTCAGGGAGACCGGTATCGCGCCGGTGCCCGGCTACTTCGGCGCGGTGAACAACCTGCGCTCGGCGGCGCTCTCCGAGGACGGCCAGCTGGTCGCCGCGGTGGCCGAGGCGGGCGGCGGCAACACCCTCATGGTCGGCAGCTTCGGCGGCGACGCCTTCCCGGTGGCCGAGGGCGCGACGGTCAGCAGGCCGTCCTGGAATTCGGACGGCAGCGCCGCCTGGGCCGTCGTCGACGGCGAGCGGGTGATCAGGGCCGCCACCGACCGGGCCACCGGCACCGTCACCAAGCAGGACGTCGACATCTCCGCGCTGACCGCGGTCACCTCGGCGCTCTCGCCCCGGCTGCCCATCACCGAGCTGCGGGTCTCCGGCAGCGGGGTGCGGGCCGCGCTGATCGCGGACGGCAAGGTGTACGTGGCGGTGGTGGAGCGCCGCCCCGACGGCCGCTACGCGCTCACCGCGCCGCAGCCGCTCGCCGTCGGGCTCAGTACCAGGGCGGTCTCGGTGAGTTGGCTCAGCGGCGACACCATCATCATCGCCCGCGAGGGCAATGTCGACCCGGTCGTCACCGTCTCCATCGACGGCTCCGAGCAGGTCACCCAGACCTCGCAGAACCTGACCCCGCCCATGCGGGTGGTCAGCGCGGCGCTGGACACCTGGTACGTCGCCGACTCCCGCGCGGTGCTGCAGCTGCAGTACGGCCAGCCGGTCACCACCGAGGGGTTCTGGCGCGAGGTGCCCGGGCTGACCGGCGAGGACGTGGTCCCGGTCCTGCCCGGCTGACCGGCTCGAGCGCTTCGGCCCCGGTCCTGCCCGGCTGACCGGTCCGAACACCTCGGCCCCCTGCCCGGATGACCGGCTCGAGCACCTCGGCCCCGGCTGCCATGCGTCGGTGCCGACTCAGGCGGCGAACCCGTCCGGTCGGGCGGGCCCCGGCCGGACCGGGGGCGGCGCTGCCGACCCGGGGCGGCGGACCGGTCGTGTCGGTGGCTCCCGCCAGACTTGCGGGCCATGCGGACCCTGTTGGATCTGATCCTGCCCGTCGAGTGCGGCGGTTGCACCCTGCCCGGCACCCCGTGGTGCCCCGGCTGCGCGAGCGCGCTGGATGCCGCGCCGACGCGCCTGCGCCCGCGCACCGACCCCGGAGTGCCGTGCTGGGCGCTCGGCCCGTACGCGGGGCCGGGCAGGCGCGCGGTGCTCGCGCTCAAGGAGCGCGGCCGCCGCGACCTCGCGGCCCCGCTCGGGTACGCCCTCGCCCGCGGGCTGCACCGGCTGCGCGCGCCCGGCCGTCCACTCCTGCTCATCCCCGCGCCCGGCCGGGCCGCGGCCGCCCGGCGCCGCGGCGGCGACCCGGTGGCGCGCACCGCGGCGGTGGCGGCGAGTTGGCTGCCCGGTTGCCGAATGGCGCCACTGCTGCGATCGCGCCTCGGCACGCGGGATTCGGTGGGGTTGACCCCGGCGCAACGCAGGCGCAATCTGGCGGCCGGGGTCGTGGTCAGGCCCGCGGTGCTCGCCACGCTGTCCGGGACAGCGAATCCGCAGGTCTTCCTGGTCGACGATGTACTGACCACCGGGGCGACCGCGGCCGAGTCGGTCCGGGTCGCGCGACGCTACCGGATACCCATTCATCACGTGCTGGTGACATGCGGATCGTGATCCACGGAAAATTTGCGTGAACAGTGGCGGACCGGTCGCGGGCGGACTAGCGTCGCGAACACACACCCGACACGGGAGTTGGAGGTGGGGCCTCGGACACTCGGTGCCGAGCGGAGAGCCGATCGGCACGATCCATCCCGCCGCCCGCCATTCCGACGGTGCGGCCCTATCCGGGAGGTACGCGTGACGTCATCACGTCCTTCAGTCCAAGACGCAGATCCTTCGATGCCGCGCGCCGGCACGCTGGACGAACCGGAGACCACCGCAGCGGGAGGTGGTAGCCGGGCGGACATCGTGGTCAAGGGTCGCAATGTCGAAGTGCCGGACCACTTCCGAATCTACGTCGCCGACAAACTCTCCCGACTCGAGCGGTTCGACCCGTCGATCTTCCTCTTCGACGTCGAGCTGTTCCACGAACGCAACCGCAGGCAGCGCAAGAGCTGCCAGCGCGTCGAGATCACCGCGCGCGGCAAGGGCCCGATCGTCCGGGCCGAGGCCTGCGCCGACAGCTTCTACGCCGCCTTCGAATCGGTGACCGCCAAGCTGGAGAGCAGGCTGCGCCGCACCAAGGACCGGCGCAAGGTGCACTACGGCGAGAAGACGCCGCTCTCGGTCGCCGAGGCCACCGCCGAGCTGGTCGACGAGACGCTCTTCGGCCGCAACGGCGCCGCGCACGCGCACCCCGAAGCCGAGGCCGAGCCCGATCCGTGGGCGCCCGCCGAGAGCGAGGGCCCCGGCCACATCGTCCGCACCAAGGTGCACTCCGCGGCGCCCATGACGGTCGACGATGCGCTGTACCAGATGGAGCTGGTCGGCCACGACTTCTTCCTGTTCCACGACAAGGAGACCGACCGGCCGTCGGTGGTCTACCGCAGGCACGCCTTCGACTACGGCCTGATCCGACTGGCCTGATCGAACCCCCGCCGCCCACCGCAGGCCGGTGCCTCGCGCACCGGCCTGCGGTGTGTCCGGGACAATCCGCCCCCTGCGGACCTTACCGTGGGGTAAGTTACGGTCATGGCCTCCACCGCTCGCCGTGCCGTCGTCGTCGCAGGCGCCCGCACCCCGTTCGTCCGCGCGTTCACCGACTTCACCCGGCTCGACTCGATCGCGCTCGCCGATGCCGCCGTGGGCGGACTGCTCGCCCGCACCGGGCTGGACAAGAACCTGGTGCAGGCGATCGTCTGGGGCGGGGTGATCCTGCCAAGCGCGGCGCCGAACATCGCCAGGGAGGTCGCGCTCGACCTCGGCTTCGACCCCGGCTGCGAGGGGCACACGGTGACCAGGGCCTGCGCCTCCGGGCTGCAGGCCGTCACCACCGCGGCCGCCGCCATCGAGCGCGGCGAGTACGACGTGATGATCGCGGGCGGCAGCGACTCCACCAGCAATGCCGAGATCAAGCTGCCGCAGCACGTGGTGCACGCCGCCGCCCCGATCGCGCTCGGCAAGCCCAAGCCCAGGGACTACCTCGCCGCGGTGCGGCAGCTGGCGCCCTTCACCGACATCCTGCCGACCCGGCCGAAGATCGCCGAGCGCACCACCGGCGAGGTGATGGGGGAGTCGGCGGAGAAGATGGCGCGGATCCACGGCATCGGCCGGGCCGCCCAGGACGAGTTCGCCGTGCGTTCGCACCAGCGGGCCGCTGCCGCCATCGCGTCCGGCCGCTTCGACGCCGAGGTGGTGCCGGTGACCACGCCGGACGGGAAGACCGTCACCCGCGACGGCCTGGTCCGCGGGGACACCAGCGTCCAGAAGCTGGCGAAGCTGAAGCCGGTCTTCGCCGCCGACGGCACCGTGACCGCGGGCAATGCCAGCCCGCTCACCGACGGCGCCTCGGCGGTGCTGCTGATGAGCGAGGAGAAGGCGCGCGAGCTCGGGCTGACCCCGCTCGCGGCCTTCCGCTCCTGGAGCTACGTCAGCGTCGACCCCACCGACCAGGTGCTGATCGGCCCGGCCATCTCCATGCCGCGGGCGCTGGACAAGGCGGGGCTCGCGCTCGCCGACGTCGACCTGGTCGACATCCACGAGGCCTTCGCGGCCCAGACGCTCTCCGTGCTGTCCGCGCTGGCCAGTGACGAATGGGCGAAGACCAGGCTGGACCTGGAGTCCGCGGTCGGCGAGGTCGACCCCGCGAAGGTGAACGTGCACGGCGGCTCGGTCTCGCTCGGCCACCCCTTCGGCGCGACCGGCGCCCGCATGGTCACCACCATGGCGAACGAGCTCGCCCGCACCGGCGCGCAGACCGCCCTGCTCGGCATCTGCGCGGCAGGCGGCATCGGCGCCTCCGCCGTCCTGGAGCGCGTCTAGCCACTGTCCCGCCGCGTGCCCGGTGTCGGAGCGCGCCCTATCCCCCGAAGCGCTCGCGGTGCACCGCGTGCTCCAGCGTGCGCCCGCTGCGCCAGCCGAACCGCTCCAGGTCCGGCACCTGCTGGAACTCGCGCACCGGGCCGACGCAGAGCCAGGCCACCGGGCGCACCCCAGGCGGCAGCCCGACCAGCTCGGCGAGGTGGTCGGCGTCGTAGAACGACACCCACCCGACGCCGACCTGCTCGGCGGTGGCCGCGAGCCACAGGTTCTGGATGGCGAGCACGGTGGAGAAGATCCCGGTCTCCGGCACCGTGGCCCGGCCGAGCACATTCGGCCCGCCGCGGGCGTGGTCGTAGCTGACGACGACGCCGGTCCCGCTCTCCCGGATGCCCTCGATCCGGATCGGGTCGAAGGTGGCGGCCCGCTCCGGCGGCAGGCTCTCCCGGAACTCCCGGCGTTTGTCCGCCACGTGGCAGGCGAACCGCTCCAGCGTCGCGGGCTCCCTGACCACCACGAAATCCCACGGCTGCGAATTACCGACGCTCGGCGCGCGGTGCGCCGCGTCGAGCAGCCGCCACAGGGTGTCGTCGTCGATCGGAGTCCCGGTGAACTCGGCGCGCACGTCGCGGCGCAGGCGGATGGCTTCGTAGACGCTCAGGGCGTGCTGGTGGACATCGTTGGCACACACCCTCTCAGTGAATCAGGTTTCCGCACCCCGAACCGCCGAACGGCCCCGCACCTGTGCGATGCGGGGCCGTTC
Organism: Nocardia sp. NPDC057353; assembly: GCF_042667085.1. NCBI lineage: Bacteria > Bacillati > Actinomycetota > Actinomycetes > Mycobacteriales > Nocardiaceae > Nocardia > Nocardia sp. NPDC057353. The sequence continues at coordinate 28,551 of NZ_JBHVAK010000047.1, read as the reverse complement.
GGGAGGCGTGGTCAGCGCCTGCTGAGCCGCTGCCTGCCCGCGCTGAGCGCGCTGCGCAGGCCGCGCCGCCTGCCGGTCTCCGGGTCGATGACCGGGACGGCATTGCCGCCGAACTTGCGCTCCGACGCCGTCTCCGGCGCGTCGTCGGCGGTGGCCCGCAGGTACTTGTTCGGCAGCGAGAGCTTGAGGATCGTCCGCCACGACTTGAAGTACTGCACCGGCAGCGAGCCGGTGGTGTACGGCAGGTCGTACTTGTCGGCCAGCTCGCGCACCCGCACCGCGATGTGCACGTAGCGGTTGCTCGGCAGGTCGGGGAAGAGGTGGTGCTCGATCTGGTGGCTCAGGTTGCCGGTCATGAAGTGGATGACCGGGCCGCCGCTGATGTTCGCGCTGCCGAGCATCTGCCGCAGGTACCACTGCGCCTTCGACTCGCTGTCGATGTCGGCCTTGGTGAACTTCTCCGCGCCGTCCGGGAAGTGCCCGCAGAAGATCACCGCGTTGGTCCAGACGTTGCGCACCATGTTGGCGGCCAGGTTCGCGGTCAGCGTGCTCTTCCAGGCCGGGCCGGTGAGCGCCGGGAACACCACGTAGTCCTTGACCACCTGGCGACCCACCTTGACCAGCACCTCCTGGCGCTTGCGCTCGAACTCCGCGCGCTCGGCGTCGCCCTTGAACCGCCCGGCCGCGACCTTGCCCAGCTCCAGGTGCTGCACCGCGACCCCGAACTCGAAGAAGAGCTGCAGCAGCAGGTTGTACACCGGGTTGCCGATATTGAACGGCTTCCAGCGCTGGTCCCTGGTGACGCGCAGCAACCCGTAGCCGATGTCGTCGTCCATGCCGAGCACGTTGGTGTACTTGTGGTGCAGGTAGTTGTGCGTCTGCTTCCAGTGCTTGGCCGGGCCGGTGTTGTCCCACTCCCAGGAGCTGGAGTGGATCTCCGGGTCGTTCATCCAGTCCCACTGGCCGTGCATGACGTTGTGGCCGATCTCCATGTTCTCGATGATCTTGGCCGTGCCCAGCAGCGCGACGCCCGCCAGCCACGCGGGCCGCTTACGGCTCGCGAAGAGCGCCGTGCGGCCCGCGATCTCCAGGGCGCGCTGCAACCGGATGACGTTGCGGATGTAGCGCGCGTCGGCCGCGCCGCGGGAGGATTCGACATCCCGCCGGATCGCGTCGAACTCCGCGCCGAGCGCCTCGACGTCGGCCTCCGTGAGGTGCGCGTACTCCTTGACATCCGAAATAGCCATGCGGGTTACTCTATCGTAAGTTACGAGACCGTAGGTTACGAGTTCTTGTCCCCCGCTGTGGTCTTGGTCACGTGGTTGCCCGGCCCCGCCACCGACGCGCCCTGACCCTGTCCCGCAGCGTGATTCGAGCCTCGCGCAGCACGTCCTGCTCGTGCCGCGCCTTCTCCTGCAGCGCCTGCTTCGCCTCGCGCAGCACCTGCTTCTCGTGCTCCGCCTTCTGCCGCAGCACGATCTTGGCCTCGTGCAGCGCGGAACGCAATCCGCGGTGCCTGCCGGTTGCCGGGTCCACCGGCGTCGGCAACGAGATCCCCGCGAACTTGCGCTCCGACGAGGTCTCCGGGGCGTCGTCGGCGGTGCGCCGCAGCATGCTGTCCGGCAGCGCCAGCTTGTGGATGGTGCGGAAGGCGAGCAGGTACTGCCTGCCCAGCGAGCCGGTGGTGTAGGGGAGGTCGTACTTGTCGCAGAGCTCGCGCACCCGCACCGCGATCTCCGGGTACCGGTTGCTCGGCAGGTCGGGGAAGAGGTGGTGCTCGATCTGGTAGGACAGGTTGCCGCTGAGGAAGCCCATCGCGCGGCCCGCCCGGAAATTGGCGCTGCCCAGCATCTGCCGCAGGTACCACTCGGCGCGGGTCTCGCCGGTCAGCTGCTCGATGGTGAACTTCTCCGCGCCGTCCGGGAAGTGCCCGCAGAAGATCACCGCGTAGGCCCAGAGGTTGCGCGCCAGGTTCGCGGTGGCGTTGGCCTTCAGCGTGCTCTTCCAGGCCGGGCCGGTGAGCGCGGGGTAGAACACGAAGTCCTTGCCCAGCTGCCGGGCGATCTTCCGCGCGAAGAGCACGTTCGGCTCGGACATCAGCTGGTGGCGCGGGACCCCGGAGAGATCCTTGTCGATCTTCCAGTCGTGCAGCGCGATGCCCCACTCGAAGGTGGCGGCGAGCAGCAGGTTGGCGAAGGGCTGCACCAGGTGAATCGGGCGCCACGGCTCGTCCCTGGTCATCCGCAGGATGCCGAAGCCGAGGTCCTCGTCCTTGCCGAGCACGTTGGTGTAGGTGTGGTGCGAGTAGTTGTGCGCCCGGCGCCACTGCGCCGACGGCCCGGTCTGGTCCCACTCCCAGGTGCCGGAGTGGATCTCCGGGTCGTTCATCCAGTCCCACTGCCCGTGGCTGATGTTGTGCCCGAGCTCCATGTTCTCGATGATCTTCGCCAGCGAGAGCAGTGCGGTGCCGGTGAGCCAGGCCCACCGGTTCCGGCTGCCGAAGAGCACGGCGCGCGCCGCGACCTCCAGGCCGCGCTGCGCGGCGATCGTGTGCCTGATGTACCTGGCGTCCCGCTCACCGCGCGACAGCTCAACCGAGCGGCGGATGGCGTCGAGCTCGTCCCCCAGGCTCTCGATGTCGGCGGCGGTGAGGTGCGCGAACGCGCCGATGTCGGTGATGGCCACCGGTGTTCCCTTCCGTGCTCTGCTCTGGCGTCGAGGGTACCGGGGTCAGGCGTCCAGGGTGCAGTCGCCGGCCGCGGCCGAGACGCAGGTCTGCACCTTGTCGCCCTCCCGGCGCTCGTCGCCGTTGCGCAGGTCGCGGGCGTGCCCGGCGGTGATGGTGAGCACGCAGGTCTGGCAGATGCCCATGCGGCAGCCGAACGGCATCTGCACGCCCGCCGCCTCGCCCGCCTCCAGCAGGCTGGTCGCGCCGTCGACCACGGTGCTGCGCTCGCTCCTGGCGAAGGTGACGGTGCCGCCCTCGCCGACCGCGGAGCGCTCCACCTCGAACCGCTCGACGTTCAGCCTGCCCGCCAGCCCGGCCGCGGCCCAGTGCTTCTCGATGTCGTCCAGCATCCCGGCCGGGCCGCAGGCCCAGGTCTGCCGCTCCCGCCAGTCCGGGAAGAGGGTGTCGAGCTCACCGAGCTCCAGCTTGCCGTGCACGCCGGTGAGGTGCAGGTGCGAGGTGAAGCCGGGGTGCCGCTCGGCCAGCGCGGTCAGCTCGGCGCCGAACATCACGTCGTCGGCGGTGCGCGCCGAGTGCACGTGCACCACGTCGGTGAAGACGTCGCGCCTGGCCAGCGCGCGCAGCATGGACATCACCGGGGTGATGCCGCTGCCCGCGGTGAGGAAGAGCACCTTCGCGGGCGGCGGCGAGGGAAGCACGAAGCCGCCCTGCGGCGCGGCCAGCCGCACCACGGTGCCCGCGGTCACGCCGTTCACCAGGTGGCTGGAGAGCAGCCCCTCCGGCATCGCCTTGACCGCGATCGAGATCAGCCGCTTGCCGCGCCCGGCCGGGTCGTCGGACCAGTTCGGCGGGGAGGTCAGCGAGTACGAGCGCCAGTGCCAGCGGCCGTCGACCAGCACGCCGATGCCGATGTACTGACCCGGCTCGAAGGCCCAGTCGAAGCCCCAGCCCGGCTTGATCACCAGGGTCGCCGAGTCGGCGGTCTCCTTGCGGACCTCGAGCACCCGGCCGCGCAGCTCGCGCGCCGACCACAGCGGGTTCACCAGGTGCAGGTAGTCGTCCGGGAGCAGCGGCGTGGTGATCCGGGCGACCGCGCCGCGCAGCACGTTCAGCCGGCCACCCCGGTCGGCCACCTCCGCCGCGGGCTCCTCCAGCCATTGCCGCACATTCTCGAACACCATGGTCGCCGGTCGTCTCCTGAGTTACCGCGGACCCCGTCGGGGCCCGTCCTGCCGTCAGGTTACGGCATCGTAGGTTGCCCTGTGGAGACGGCCGCGACGGCTTTGTGACTACTCCCGAAGCGCCGGATCAGAGCAGCTCGAGCAGGAACGGCAGCTCCTGGGTGGCGTACCAGGCGAGCTGGTGGTCCTCGGCGTCACCCAGGGTGAACTCGGCGTCCGGGTCGCCCAGATCGGCGGCATCGATCACCTCGACCGCCTTCGCCACGTCCGCCTCGGCGTCGGCCAGGTCGACGTGCACGGAGGCGATCTTCGCGTACGGGACCGGCCCGGCCAGCCGGACCACCGCGTCGTCCAGGTCGGGGCGCGGGGTCGCGCCGGTGACGTCGGCGGCGATCACCGCGCGGCGCTGGACCGGCGGGGTGTCGGCGTCCTCGGCCTCGGCGGCGAGCAGCCGCAGCGCCGCCCGCGCCGCCTCGCCCATGGCGACCTCGGCCAGCTCCTCGTCGTCGCCGGAGGCGTACGCCTCGCGCAGCGCCGGGGTGACCGCGAAGGCGGTGCCGCTGACCGCGCGCAGCTCCCGCTCCGCGACCAGGGTGCGCAGCATGGCGATGGTCGCGGGCAGGTAGACCCGCAGCGGGCGGTCGTCAGGCGCAGGCACCGAGCAGCTCCTCCAGGGACTCGTGCACCGACGCGGCCAGCACCGGAAGATCCGCCATCGCGTCGCGGTCGGCGTTGAGCCCGTAGCAGACCCGCCCGTCGTAGGAGGTCAGCCCGAGACTCAGCGCCTGGTTGCGCAGCAGCGGCGACACCGGGTACATCTCCAGCATCCGCGCCCCGGCGATGTACATCGGGGACTGCGGACCCGGCGCGTTGGTGATCACCAGATTGAATGTGTGCTCTGCGAACGTACTCGCCGCCCGCACGCTCATCGCATGCAGGCTGGCCGGGGCGAATCCGGCCAGGTGCACCAGGGTGCGGGCGCGCACCCCGCGGCGCTGCCTGCCCGCCGCCGCGGTGGCGTGCGTGATGTGCGAGAGCCGCATGACCGGGTTCGGCTCGCCGACCGGCAGGTCGATCAGGAACGAGGAGACCTCGCCCGCGATGTCGCCGGGCGGCTCGTCGGAGTAGACCGACATCGGCACCACCGCGCGCACGGTGGTCGACTCGGTGACGGCCTGGTCCCTGGAGAGCAGCCACTCGCGCAGCGCCCCGGTGATCACCGCGAGGATGGCGTCGTTGATCGAGCAGTCGAAGCGGGCGCGGATGCGACGGTAGTCGGCCAGCTCGGTGCGGACCACCGCGAAGCGGCGGTTCCTGGTCATCCTGGCGTTCAGCGGGCTGTCCGGCGCGCCCGCGGCGGCGGTGCGCACCGCGGACACCACCGAGTCCACCGCCCGGCTCGCCGCGCCGAGCACGGTGAACGCCGCCGCGCTCGCGTCCCTGGCGACCTCCAGCGCCTCCCGCGGCTGCGCGGCCAGGTGGCTGAGCGCGCCTGCCAGCAGCTCGGCGTCGCCCGGCTCGCGCGGCGGGTGCCAGGAGTCAGGGGCGAGGGCGCGCGGGTCGGGGCCATCGTCCAGGATCACGTGTCCGATCTCCAGCGCCGACTCGCCGTCCACCAGCGCCGCGTGCGTCTTGGTGAAGACCGCGGCGCGGCCGCCCGCCAGCCCCTCGATCAGGTACATCTCCCAGAGCGGGCGGTCCAGGTCGAGCGGGCGCGAGGCGAGCCTGGCCACCAGGTCGTGCAGCTGGACGTCGCTGCCCGGCGCGGGCAGCGCGGAGCGCCGGATGTGGTAGGTGAGGTCGAAGGTGCTGTCCTCCACCCACACCGGTCTGCCCAGTGCCAGCGGGATCTCGCGCACCTTGCGGCGGTACCGCGGCACCATCGCCAGCCTGGTCTCCACCAGGTCGAGCAGGCGGTCGTAGTCCAGGGGGCTCTCCACGATGGCGAGGGAACCGATGTAGACGGGGTTGCTGCTCTGTTCCTGACGGTGGAACGACGCGTCCTGCGCCGTCAGTCTGGTGATCACGCTGTCCGCTGCTCCTTCCGATGGCCTGCCGCCCCATTGTGCGGGCAGGACAGCGTTTTGGCTCGTAGCCTGTGAGTTCGTCGTGTGCCCCCCGTCAGTCTTTACCGAGGCGGGGGCGCGTGGCAGGATGTCGCGAACCGAGTCGGGGGACTCGATCCGGGAACCGGGGGGTTCGGTATGGAGAGCAGGGTTTCGGTGTCGTGCGCGCCGCACGGGGAGCCGCCGCTGCGTCGGCTGCGCCCGCGGCCGCGCGGGGTGGTGGCCGCGGAAGGCGTGCCGCGCGCGCAGGCGGGGCAGGCGCCGCCGGGCGCCACCGCGCCGCGCACTACTACCGCGGAAGGTACGCGGGCGGGTGCGCCCAGCAGAGCGACGCGGCCGGTGCCGGAGGCAGGTGCGCCCGCGCGGCGGCAGGCGAATTCGGTGCGCAGCCGACGGCAGGCCCCGCCCTGCGCGCCGGGGCGGCCCGCCACGCCCTCGCGCGCCGAGCGGAATCCCGCGTCCTCGCGCGCCGAGCGGAACCCCGCACCCTCCCGCGCCGAGCGGGATGCCCAGCTCTTCGCCGAGCGCGCCCTGCGCCTGGTGCTGGAGACCCTGGACGGCAGGCGCCGCGCCATGCACCTGCGCGATATCGCCGACCCCGAGGTGGTCGCCGTCCTGGAGACCTACGCCCGCACCTCGGTCCGGGAGCGCAAGCTGGGCGCCGCCGCCCTGAAGAAGGTCAGCTGCGCCCCGGGCGCGCACGGCCGGGTCGAGGTCTTCGGCCGGTACCACCGCGGCGACCGCGCCTTCGCGATCGCCGCCTGCCTGCGCGCGCACCGCGGCGGCTGGCGGCTCGGCGCGCTGCGGGTACGGTAGGGCCGGAGCGGTCCGGTGGGGTCCCGCCGCCTCGGCGCCCGCCGCGCGTCGGCGCCTACCATGGGTGCCGCATTATCATGAAACGTGCCGATGACGTCGCGGGTCGCCGCGCCGAACGGCCCGGCCGGACGGCCGGACCGGACGACACGCCCGCATACCGACCAGAGGACTGACGAGACCCGTGCCTGCGCTGACACTTTCGAGGTTGCTACGGATTGGTGAAGGTCGCGTTGTGAAGCGGCTCGGCCAGGTCGCCGACCAGGTCACCGCGTACGGTTCGGAGATCGAGGAGCTGACCGACGCCGAGCTGCGGGCCAAGACCGACGAGTTCCGCGAGCGCTATGCCGACGGCGAGGACCTGGACGACCTGCTGGTCGAGGCCTTCGCGGTGGCGCGCGAGGCGTCCTGGCGGGTGCTGAACCAGAAGCACTACAAGGTGCAGATCATGGGCGGTTCCGCGCTGCACCTCGGCAATATCGCCGAGATGAAGACCGGTGAGGGCAAGACCCTGACCTGTGTGCTCCCCGCCTACCTGAACGCCATCTCCGGCGCGGGCGTGCACGTCGTCACCGTCAACGACTACCTGGCCAAGCGCGACGCCGAGTGGATGGGGCGCGTGCACCGCTTCCTCGGCCTCGAGGTCGGCGTGATCCTCTCCGGCATGACGCCCGCGCAGCGCCGCCACGCCTACGCCGCCGACATCACCTACGGCACGAACAACGAGTTCGGCTTCGACTACCTGCGCGACAACATGACGCACTCGCTGGACGACCTGGTCCAGCGCGGGCACAACTTCGCCGTGGTCGACGAGGTCGACTCCATCCTGATCGACGAGGCGCGCACCCCGCTGATCATCTCCGGCCCGGCCGACGCCTCCTCCAAGTGGTATGCCGAGTTCGCCCGGATCGCCCCGCTGCTCAAGAAGGACCTGCACTACGAGGTCGACATCAAGAAGCGCACCATCGGCGTGCACGAGGCGGGCGTCGAGTTCGTCGAGGACCAGCTCGGCATCGACAACCTGTACGAATCCGCGAACTCCCCGCTGGTCAGCTACCTGAACAACGCCATCAAGGCCAAGGAGCTGTACAACCGGGACAAGGACTACATCGTCCGCGACGGCGAGGTCATCATCGTCGACGAGTTCACCGGGCGCATCCTGGTCGGCCGCCGCTACAACGAGGGCATGCACCAGGCGATCGAGGCCAAGGAGAAGGTCGAGATCCAGCCGGAGAACCAGACCCTGGCCACGATCACGCTGCAGAACTACTTCCGGCTCTACGACAAGCTCTCCGGCATGACCGGCACCGCCGAGACCGAGGCCGCCGAGCTGCACCAGATCTACAACCTCGGCGTGGTGCCGATCCCGACGAACCGCTCCATGGTCCGCATGGACCAGGCCGACCTCATCTACAAGACCGAGGAGGCGAAGTTCGCCGCGGTCGTCGACGACGTCACCGAGCGGCACGAGAACGGCCAGCCGGTGCTGATCGGCACCACCAGCGTGGAGCGCTCGGAGTACCTGTCCAAGCAGTTCACCAAGCGCGGCATCCCGCACAGCGTGCTGAACGCCAAGTTCCACGAGAACGAGGCCGCGATCATCGCCGAGGCCGGGCGGCCCGGCGCCGTCACCGTCGCCACCAACATGGCCGGTCGCGGCACCGACATCGTGCTCGGCGGCAACCCGGACATCATCACCGACATCCTGCTCCGCAAGGAGGGGCTGGACCCGGTCGAGACCGCGGACCAGTACGAGGCCGCCTGGCTGCCCGCGCTGGAGCGGGTCAAGGAGCAGACCGAGGCCGACGCCGAGGCGGTCCGCGAGGCGGGCGGGCTCTACGTGCTCGGCACCGAGCGGCACGAGTCCCGCCGCATCGACAACCAGCTGCGCGGCCGCTCCGGCCGCCAGGGCGACCCCGGCGAGTCCCGGTTCTATCTCTCGCTCGGCGACGAGCTCATGCGACGCTTCAACGGCGCCGCCCTGGAAGCCATCATGACCAGGCTGAACCTGCCGGACGATGTGCCGATCGAGGCCAAGATGGTCTCCAAGGCGATCAAGAGCGCGCAGACCCAGGTCGAGCAGCAGAACTTCGAGATCCGCAAGAACGTGCTCAAGTACGACGAGGTGATGAACCAGCAGCGCACCATCATCTACGGCGAGCGCAACCGGATCCTCCGCGGCGAGGACATGGAGGGCCAGGTCCAGGGCATGATCAGCGACGTGATCACCGCCTACGTGGACGGCGCCACCGCCGAGGGGTACGTCGAGGACTGGGATCTGGAGAAGCTGTGGACGGCGCTCAAGACGCTGTACCCGATCGCGCTCAACCACAAGGACCTGACCGGCGAGACCGAGGTCGGCGAGGCCGGTGACCTGAGCCGCGACGAGCTGCTGGAGATCCTGCTCGACGACGCGCACGAGGCCTACGCCAAGCGCGAACAGGAGATCGACGGCCTGGCGGGCCAGGGCGCCATGCGCAACCTGGAGCGCCAGGTCCTGCTCTCCGTGCTGGACCGCAAGTGGCGCGAGCACCTCTACGAGATGGACTACCTCAAGGAGGGCATCGGCCTGCGCGCCATGGCCCAGCGCGACCCGCTGGTCGAGTACCAGCGCGAGGGCTTCGACATGTTCACCGCCATGCTGGAGGGGCTGAAGGAGGAATCGGTCGGCTTCCTGTTCAACCTCCAGGTCGAGGTGCAGCAGCCGCAGCCCGCCGGTGTCGCCGTCGACCCCGGCCTGCGCTCCCCGGTCGGCGCCGGTGCCCCCGCCCGCCCGCTCCCCACCCAGGAAGCGGCCGCACAGGCGGCGCCCAGCGGCGCCCCCGCCGCCCTGCTCGCGAAGGGCATCGACGAGTCCGGGCCCCGCGGGCTCAGCTACTCCGGGCCGGACGAGGGCGGCCGCACCGCCGTGCACACCGACGCCGAGGAGTACGGCGGCGGGGACAACTCCGGTTCCCGGCGTGAGCGGCGGGAGGCGGCGCGCACCGAGTCCAGGGGGAAGCGCGGCCCGAAGAGCCGCCGCAGGCACTGAATTCTTCGTCTCGAACGAGGGCGTCCACCACCCCGGTGGGCGCCCTCGCCCGTTCGACCGGGGCTGCGTTTGACGTAATGATTGCGTCAACATATCGTGAGCGGTGTGCTCTTTCCGACCCCTGTCTTGACCAGCGACGACGAGCACGTACTCGCCGAGGTCGATGCCATGCGGGAGCGCCTGCGTCACCAACTACGGAACGCTCCGGCTCCGTGGACGGGCGGCTTGCGCAAGTTTCTGACCGCTGACGCGGTCGCGGCCTCCAACTCGATCGAGGGATTCAAGGTCTCCACGGTCGATGTCGAGGACCTCATCGCGGGTGAGCATGATGTCGACGTGTCGCCGGAGAACCGGGACGAGACGCTCGCCTACGAGCGCATGATGACCTATATCCAGACGCTGCACGACGCGGACGACTTCGCCTACAGCACCGGCTTTCTGAACGCGCTGCACTGGATGCTGCAGGGCCACCGGCACACCGTGCGCAAACCCGCGGGCCAGTGGCGCCGCGGCCCGGTGTACGTCACCGACGCACGGGATCCGAGCATCGCCGCCTACACCGCCCCCGATGCCGAAGCGGTGCCCGCGCTGATGCGCGAGTTGGTCGATTGGCTACAGGCCGAGGACGGCACGCACACCCTGGTCCGCGCCGCGATGGCGCATCTGCACCTGGTGGCGATCCACCCGTGGCCCGACGGCAACGGCCGCATGTCTCGCTCGCTGCAGACGTTGATGATCGCCAGGGAGGGGGTGCTGGCGCCGGAGTTCTCCTCCATCGAGGCGTGGCTCGGCAGACCGGGCAACACCTGGGAGTACTACGGCGTACTCGGGCGCCTCGGCGCGGTCTACCGGCCGGATCAGGACGTCGCGGATTGGCTGCGCTTCAACCTGGTCGCCTATCACCAGCAGGCGCAGACCGTGCACGCCCGCTTCGAGCGCTCCGGCCGGGTGTGGGAGACGCTGGCGCAGTTCGCCGCCGCGGAGCAGGTGGACACACGCTCCGTGACCGCGCTGCACGATGTCGCCATGTCCGGCCGCGTGCGGCGGAGCCGATACGAGCAGAGCGAGGGGCTCAACCTGCAGCAGGCGCAACGAGATCTGCGCGAGCTCGTGCGTCGGCAGATCCTGGAACCGGTCGGCCGGACGCGGGCCCGGTACTACGTCGCGGGCCCGCGTTTCCCGAAGATCGCGCTGCCCCCCATCACGCTCCGCGACCCCTACGCCGACTGATTGCTGTCCGTGCTGCTCGGCGGCTCCCATTCGAACGGCTGCACCACGACGAAACCGGGGCCGTGGAACGCGTACTGGAACGCCTCGCCGCTCCCACCGCGCAGCATGGACTTGAGGTTCATGCTGGAGACCACCTTGGGCGCCAGGTTCGCCGACCAGGCGACCGCGGCCTGCGTGTCCACGAACGTTGGCTGCGAACTGCAATCCAGCACAACGGGTTTGCCGACCGCGCAGAGCGCGACGGTGCCGGTGCCGGAGACCGTCGTGTTGAACAGCCCGCCGGTGAAGAACCCTGCCCCCTTGACCCGGTTGATGTCCCACTCCAGCGCGGCGTCGAAGGCGAGCAGGTTGGTGCCGTTCACGCTGAGCGCGTCGCCGGTGAGGTCGATGAGGAAGACGTGCCCGGCCTGGTTGGCGAAGAACACCTCGCCCTGCCCGGAGACCCGCATGAGCGGCACGTCCTCGTTGGTGACCATCCGCTTGAGCAGCTTCCCGACGCTGCCGGAGCCCTGGTGGTCGAAGCGGATGTCGCCCTGGTAGGCGACCATCGCCCCCTTCACCGCCAGCACATCCGGCCCGAGCCCCACCCGCAGCATCTGGGAGTTCTGCAGGGAGAACCGCTGCTGCGCCTGCACTTCGAGATTGGCCTGGTCGAACAGTACGCTTCGCATGGTTTCCAGGGTACGGAGCGCGGGAGCTACCGCCAGGCCGCCACGAGCTCCTCCGGCCCCCAGTGCTCATCGATCGGCAGCCGATCCGCCGTACCGGCGCGGGATACCGCGACCCGCGCGGTGTCGCGGTCGATGCCGGGGAGCGAGCGGGTGAGCGCGTCGTAGTCGTGCCGGTCGAAGGGGCGGTCCTCCAGCCACTTGATCGATCCGGCGAAGTGCAGCGTGCTCGCGGGCAGCGCGCCCGCTCCGCCCGCACGGGCGGCGATCGCGCTGAATGTGCGCTCGCCGCTGCCGATCGCCTCGAGCACGGTTCGTGCCCGCTGCCCCTCCGGGAACTCCGCCGAGCAGCGAGAGCTCACCGACGACCAGCAGCGGAGCCAGGGGTCGGTGACCACGTCCCGCAGGAAGTCGAGGCGGCTCCGCTCCGGCTGCCAGGAGCGGACTATCTCCGAGAAGCCGCCGGTGATGGAGGCGGCATCGATGGCGGTGGCGGCATCGAGCCCGGTCATCGCCTGCACGTCCGCGACATTCAGCGGCTCGACCGTCATCTTCGTCGCACGACCGAAGAACGGGCGGTCGCAGGAGCCGAGCGCCGCCATGACCGGCGCACTCCATGGTCGCTCCAAACTGAGATGCGAACCAACTAAGATTCGACCTCAGTTTACCGGCGGCGCGGCGACCAGGTCGTCGACGCTGCCGGACATCAGCACCCGAACCCGCGCACTGAGCTGCTCGATCGGCCAGTCCCACCACGCCAGCTCGAGCAGCCGGGCGATGTCGTTGTCGGTGTAGCGCTTGCGCAGCACTCGGGCCGGGTTCCCGCCTGCGACGGCGTAGTCGGGGATGTCGCGGGTGACGACGGAGCCCGCGGCGACGATCGCGCCGTGGCCGATCCGGACGCCGGGCATGACGGTGACCCCGTACCCGAGCCAGACGTCGTGGCCGAGCACGGTGTCCCCGCGGTTCGGCAGCTCCATGAGCAGGTCGACGTGCTCGGCCCAGCCGCCGCCGATGGTGGGGAAGGGGAAGGTGGAGACGCCGTCCATGCGGTGGTTGGCGCCGTTCATGATGAACCGGACACCGGTGGCGAGCGCGCAGAACTTGCCGATCACCAGCTTCTCCGGGCCGTAGTGGTAGAGCACGTTGGCGGTCTCGAAGGCGGTGGGGTCGCCGGGGTCGTCGTAGTACGAGTACTCGCCGACCTCGATGAGCGGGGAGGTGACGAGCGGTTTCAGCAGCACCACCCTCGGCTGCCCGGCCATCGGGTGCATGGTGGTCGGATCGGGGGCTGGCATGGGCGCTCCTCGGCGTCGGCGGGCACCGGGACGGTAGCCCACCGGTCGCCGGGAGCGACAGCGTTTTTCGGCTCAGGCCCGGTTCTCGGGGCAGTACGCCTCGACCGCGGCGAAGACGAAGAGGTAGGGGAACTCGACGGTCGCGCGCGCGGACTCGGCCAGGTAGATGTGCTCGTCGGGGGAGTTGCCGACCGCCGTCAGGTAGTCGCACTGGGTGTGCGCCAGCCGGATGGCCGCGTCCTGCACCGCGCTGGTCTCCTCGTCGTAGTGGCTGTCCCGGAGGAACTGCCGGTCCGCGGCGCTGCGCTGGGTCGCGGTGCCCACGATGTTCGACTCCGGGGCGGCGAGCGCGGCGGGGCCGCCGCCGAGCAGCAGCGTGGTCGCGGCGATCGCGGTGACGAGGATGCGCATGGGTCCTTCCGAGGAGCGTTCGGGTCGGCTATCCGGGGAGCGGTGGAACCTGCGGTACAGCGCCGTACACGGGGTGGAACGGCCGCACCGCGGCCGTCGTCATGCGTTGCGGCCGAACGGGATACGCGGGCGAACCGTAGAGCTCGGGCAGCGGCCCGGTGCGGTCCTCCTCGGTATCCGGAGCGGGGTCGGACGATCCGGACATACGGGACGACTTTCTGTCGAGCGAGAGCAGCACGCTTGAGCGCGCCGCCGATCGGGTACTCACCCAGGCGGCGGTCCGAACGGTAACGGAAAAGACTGCCGGAAAACCGGTTTCACCCGTCCGGACATCGACTGTTCGGGGGGCTACCGGCGAGTGGTCGGGGCTCGCCGGTAGGCCGGTGCGGTCGGTTTCCTCGCCCCGGGAGAAGCCGGGCGGTCTGCAAGTTTCCTTCGGCTCAGCCGCGGCGGGCGTGGAAGTACTTGGCGATCACGTCGACCGGGATCTCCACATTGCCCTCGTCCTGGTCGACGAACTCCTGCCAGGCGGGCTCGGCCTGCGTCATGTTCCGCAGCTTCCACCCCGCGATGCCGCCGTAGGTGTTCCAGACCTTGGTCAGGAAGCGGGTGGTGTCGGCGTCGACGGCGTCCCAGTGGAACGGGTCGTCCTCGGCGAGCACCACCCAGGCCGCGCCGAACCCCTCGAACTCGCGGAAGACGGCCGGGACCACCGGCCCGGAGCGCCACGCCTGCACCGGGTCGGTGAAGAGCGGGGCCTCGTACTCGGCGAGGTGGTGCCCCTGGGCGTAGTAGAGCAGCTTCTGCAGCTTGAGGTTGGAGACGCCTGCGTCCTCGGTGGTGGCCCAGTCCACGAACCAGCGGGCGATGGTCGGCGCCGGATAGCAGGGCACGGGTTCCGGCGTTGCCATGCATTGCTCCTGCCCATCGACGTTCCCACCCCGTGTCGTGCAAGCCGAGTTTACGGCCGGAACCGTGCAGCGCTGCCGTTTTGCGGTGTCACCAGGGGTCGTTCGAGTTCAGCGCCACCAGCAGCCGCCGGATGGCGGCCACCCGGCGCTCGGTGCCGGGCAGCTCGTCGAGCGCGCACTCCGGGTCGGCGGGCGGGCCGAGGTGGGTGCAGCCGCGCGGGCAGTCCTCGATGGCGTCGGCGAGGTCGCTGAAGGCGGCGATGACGTCGTCGGGGGTGATGTGCGCGAGGCCGAAGGAGCGCACGCCGGGGGTGTCGATCACCCAGCCGCCGCTGGGGACCGGCAGCGCCACCGACTGGGTGGAGGTGTGTTTGCCCTTGCCCACCCCCGACACCTCGCCCACGGCCCGGAAGGCATCCGGTACCAGGCGGTTGACCAGTGTCGACTTCCCCACGCCCGAGTGCCCGATGAAGGCGGTGAGCCGCCCGGTGATGCGGTCGAGCACCGGCTCGATCGGGTCCTCGATGCCGCCGTGCAGGATGATCAGGTCCAGGTCGGCGAAGTCGGCGGCGAACTCGGACTCGGCGGCCAGGTCGTCCTTGGTGAGGCAGAGCACCGGCTGCAGCCCGCCGACGAAGGCGGCGACCATGGTGCGTTCGACGAAGCCGGTCCGCGGCGGCGGGTCGGCGAGCGCGACCACGATGAAGAGCTGCTCGGCATTGGCGACGACGACCCGCTCGAACGGGTCGGTGTCGTCGGCGGTGCGGCGCAGCACGGTGGAGCGTTCGGCCACCCGGACGATCCTGGCCAGGGTGTCCGGGGCGCCGGAGAGGTCGCCGACCACGTCGACCAGGTCGCCGACGACGATCGGGGTGCGGCCGAGCTCCCTGGCGCGCATGGCGACCAGGCGCCGCTCCGGGTCGCCCGCGAGCACGCAGCCCCAGCGCCCGCGGTCCACCGCGACGACCATGGCCTGCTCGGCGTCGCTGTGCTGCGGGCGGGTCTTGGTGCGCGGGCGCGACCGGCCGCCGGGCCGGATCCGGACATCGGATTCGTCGTACCCGGCCGCGGAGCGGCGCTGCCTGCTCAGCGTGCGGCTCCCTGTCCGGCCGGTTCCGGGTCGAGCATGCGCTCCCAGAGCGCGACGAAGTCGGGCAGCGTCTTGGCGGTGGTGCCGATGTCCTCGATCCGGACGTCGGGCACCCGGAGGCCGAGGATCGCGCCCGCGGTCGCCATCCGGTGGTCGGCGTAGGAGTGCCAGGTGCCGCCGTGCAGCTCGGCGGGCTCGATCTCCAGCCCGTCCTCGGTCTCGGTGACCCGGCCGCCGAGCCGGTTGATCTCGGTGGAGAGCGCGGCCAGCCGGTCGGTCTCGTGACCGCGCAGGTGCGCGATGCCGCGCAGCCGGGATGGCGAGTCGGCGAGCGCGGCGAGCGCGGCGACGGTCGGGGTCAGCTCGCCGACGTCGTGCAGGTCGATGTCGATTCCGGCGAGCTGCTCCGGGCCGCGCACGGTGAGCACGCCGTCCACGATCCCGGCCTCGCCGCCCATCCGGACCACGATCTCCCGGATGACGTCGCCGGGCTGGGTGGTGATCCGCGGCCAGTGCGGGATGCTCACCTCGCCGCCGGTCACCGCGGCCGCGGCGAGGAACGGGGTGGCGTTGGAGAGGTCCGGCTCGACCTCGCGGTCCAGCGCGCGGATCGGGCCGGGCAGCACGGTCCAGGTCTGCGGGGCGCGCGGGTCCTCCGGCGCCTCCACCTTGACGTCGGCCTGGCGCAGCATCTCCACGGTCATCTCGATGTGCGGCATGGAGGGCAGCGCCGCGCCGCTGTGGTGCACCGTGATGCCCTGTTCGAAGCGGGCCGCGGAGAGCAGCAGCCCGGAGACGAACTGCGAGGAGCCGGAGGCGTCGATGGTCACCGGGCCGCCGCGCAGCGCGCCCGCGCCGCGCACGGTGAAGGGCAGCGTGTCGCCGCTGATGTCGGCGCCGAGCTCGCGCAGCGCGTCCAGGATGGTGCGCAGCGGGCGCACCCTGGCCTGCGCGTCGCCGTCGAAGTGCACCTCGCCGGTGGACAGCGCGGCCAGCGGCGGCAGGAACCGCATCACGGTGCCCGCGAGGCCGCAGTCGACGGTGCCCGCGTGCAGCGGGGCAGGGGTGACGACCAGCGTGTCGCCCGCGCCGGAGATGTCGGCGCCGAGCGCGCGCAGCGCCTCGATCATGAGGTTGGTGTCCCGGCTGCGCAGCGCGCCGGTGATCGTGGAGGGGCCGTCGGCGAGCGCGGCCAGTACGAGAGCCCGGTTGGTGATCGATTTCGATCCGGGCAAGGTCACGGTCGCGTGCACGGGGACGTCGACTTGGGGCGCTGGCCAGAGACTCACCGGTCCATCTTCTCCCATGTGAGTGCCGGCTCGTGACGCGGTACGGGCCGGAGCCGCCCCTCGACGGTTCCGGCCCGTGGATGGAGTGCGTGGCCGACGCCGTTGTCGCGCCACGCACCCCCGCCCGTATCCGGGGCGGTCGAACCCCTTACTTGTTGCGTCCGTGCAGCACCGGCACGACCTTGCGCAGCAGGTTCACGGTGGACTTGGTCCGGCTGAAGCTGAGCAGCGCCATGCCGGGCACGGTGAACTTCTGGATCGCGATCGAGTGCGGGCGGGCGAACTCCTTCAGCCCCGGCTCGCCGTGGATCCGGCCGATGCCGGAATCGCCGACGCCGCCGAACGGCAGCCCCGGGATGGCGGCGAAGCCGAGCACCGAGTTCACCGAGGTGGCGCCGACCCGCAGCCTGCGCGCGATCTCCAGCCCGCGGCTCTTGGAGAAGACCGCGGAGGAGAGGCCGTACTTGGAGCTGTTGGTCAGCTCGATCGCCTCGTCCACGCTGTCCACCGTGCGCACGGTGACGGTCGGGCCGAAGGTCTCCTCGACCACCGCCTCCGACGACTCGTCCACGTCGACGAAGACCACCGGCTCGATGAACGCGCCCTTGATCGACTCCGGGCCGCCGAGCACGGCCTTGCCGCCGCTGGCCAGCGCGGCGTCGATGTGCCTGCGCACGATGTCGATCTGGCTGGGCATGGTCATCGGGCCGTAGTTGGCGTCGTCGCCGGAGCCCGGCTTGACGCCCTTCAGGATCCGGGTGAGCTCGGCCACGAAGGGCTCGCGCACCGAACGCTCCACGTACACCCGCTCGACGCCCGCGCAGGTCTGGCCGCTGTTGCCCGCCGCGCCGAACGCCACCGCGTCGGCGGCGGCCTTGACGTCGGCGTCCGCGGCGACGATCACCGCGTCCTTGCCGCCGCACTCCAGCAGCACCGGGGTGAGCCGCTCGGCGGCCGCCGCCATGATCTTCTTGCCGGTCGCGGTGGAGCCGGTGAAGGCGATCTTGTCGATATCGGCCTTGACCAGCTCGGCGCCGGTCGCGCCGAAGCCGTTGATCGCGACGAAGACGCCGTCCGGCAGCTCCGGGTTGGCCGCGCGGAACGCCTCGACCAGGAAGTTGCCGATGCCGGTGGAGAACTCGCTCGGCTTGAACACCACGGTGTTCCCCGCGGCCAGCGCGTACGCGATCGAGCCGTTCGGGGTGTAGACCGGGTAGTTCCAGGGGCCGATGATGCCGACGACGCCGAGCGGGCGGTACTCCAGCCGCGCGGAGAAGTTGGACATCATCGGGCCGGAGGCGATGCGCTTCGGGCCGAGCACCTTCTTGGCGTTCTTGGCGGCCCAGGCGATGTGCTCCAGCGCGAGCATGAGCTCGAGGAAGGCGTCGTCGTGCGTCTTGCCGGTCTCCCGGTGGATCAGGTCGGTGAACGCGTCCGACTCGGTGACCAGCCGGGTCGACCAGCGCAGCAGCGCCTTGCGGCGGTCGTCGAAGCTCAGCGCGCCCCAGGCGGGGGCGGCGGCGCGGGCCTTGGCGACGGCCGCGCGCACCGCGTCCGCGTCGGCGATCGGATAGGTGGCGATGACCTCACCCGTGGCCGGGTCGACCGATTTCAGCGCCGTTTCGGGTGCGGCCGGGGTGGTCTCGGTGGTTGTCACGGTGGGTTTTCTCCTTGTAGCCGTGGGTGGCCGGTCGGTGCGCGACCGGCGTGAGGGTGGCGTGCGTCACCACCGCTGAGAGAATGTTAGGCCATATTTCTCACCAGGTCACCCCTGGTGTCGTCGATTCTTCCCGACCTGTCGGCGCCCGGTGGGACTATCGAGGGATGTGCGGACGATATGCGACCACGACCGATCCAGGGCGGTTGGCAGCGGAGCTGGACGCCATCGACGAGGTCGGGGCGACCGAGAGCACGCCGAACTACAACGTCGCGCCCACCACCCAGGTGCTCGCGGTGGTGCGCAGGCACGACCACGAGCAGCCGGACGACGAGCCGCGGCTGCGGGTGCGCCGGATGCGCTGGGGGCTGATCCCGCTCTGGGCCGAGGCGGCCGAGCCCGGCGTCCCGGTCAAGGGGAAGCCGCTGTTCAACGCCAGGGCCGACAAGGCCGCGACCACACCGTCCTTCCGGGACGCCGTCAAGAAGCGGCGCTGCCTGGTGCCGATGGACGGCTGGTACGAGTGGCTGGTCGAGCCCGGCGCCGGGAAGGGGAAGGCCGCCAAGCAGCCGTACTTCATGGCGCAGGCCGACGGCGAGCGGCTCTACATGGCCGGGCTGTGGTCGGTGTGGCGGGACCGCGCGGCGCCGGACTCCGCGCCGCTGCTCTCCTGCACCATCCTCACGACCGACGCGGTCGGCGAGCTGACCCGCATCCACGACCGGATGCCGCTGCCCATGCCGCGCCAGCACTGGGACGCCTGGCTCGACCCGGACCACCCGGCCCCGGCCGAGCTGCTCGCCACCCCGGCCGCGGACGCGGTCGCGGACATCGTGCCGCGCCCGGTCTCGCCGCTGGTGAACAGCGTGCGGAACAACGGCCCCGAGCTGCTCGAGCCGGTCGACCCGAGCGAGCGGGCCGGGCAGATCAGCCTGCTCTGAGGGCTACAGCGGGCACTCCACCGCCGGGTTGGCGACGGCGAGCCCGCACTTGGCGGCGTCGGCGAGCAGGTCGATGATCTCGGCGGCCAGGTTGCCGCCGTAGTCCGCGGCCCGGTCGCCGGGGTCGGCGCCGCGGTTCGGGGCGTCGTCCGCGCCCTGGCCGTCGAACGGGAAGTCGGCCACCGGGGCCGCCGCGGGCGCGGCCGTGGCCGGGGCGGCCGCCATCCCGGTCAGCGCGGCGGCGGTGCACAGGGCGGCGAGCAGGCGGGACGCGGACATTCGACATCACTCCTCGGATCGGCACGGACGCGGTGATACGGATCACGTATACCCCGAGGGCAGAGGCGGAATCGCGGTCGTCGGCGCGAATCAGCACGGCGCAGTGGTCGCCGGCGGGATGGGCGCCGATGCCGCCGCGCGGCGGTACTCACAGGCGATTGCCGCGGTGCGGGCCGCGGCGGCCGGACCGGTTCGGCCGGCTCAGCCTGCGATGGCTGCGGTCCGGGCGGCGGTGAGCTGGACCAAATCGGTCGGAGCGAGTTCGATCTCGAGTCCGCGACGGCCCGCGCTGCACAGCACCCGGTCCCAGCCGAGCGCGGTCTCATCGATCACCGTCGGCAGCCGCTTGCGCTGGCCGAGCGGGGAGATGCCGCCGAGCACATAGCCGGTGCTGCGCTGCGCGGCCGCGGCATCCGCCATGACCGCCTTGGCGGCGCCGAGCGCGGCGGCCGCCGCCTTGAGCGCCAGCGAGCGCGGCACCGGGACGACCGCCACCGCGAGCCCGCCGGTGTTCAGGCTGATCACCAGGGTCTTGAAGACCTGCTCGGCGGCGATGCCGAGCTTGCCCGCGAGCGCGTCGACCGCCTCGGTGCCGTAGCTGTCCGAGCGCGGGTCGTGGCTGTAGGCGTGCACCCGGTGCGGGACACCGGCGGCGGACAGGGCCTTGATCGCGGGGGTTGCGGCTCCGGCCATGCGCGCAACGGTAGCGGGAACACGGGACGATGCTCGCCTGTTGCACGCCGTGAGAGCGAACCAACCGAAGGAGGAGTGGTGCCCGTTCTGGTCGAGGAACGCCCGGCGTGGGTCCCGGCTTCGCCGAATGACCTGCGGTTCCCGGCCGCCGCGGCCCTGCCGGTAGATTTGGCGGGTACGGCGACCGAGAGGACTCGTGTGACGAGCGACGATGACACCGGAGCCGGCCCCGCGGACGACAGCGGCGCCGGGCAGGAGAGCGAGGCCGCGCGGACCGAGCGGTTCGAGCGCGACGCGCTCCCGCTGCTCGACCAGCTCTACGGCGCCGCGCTGCGGATGACCAGGAACCCGGCCGACGCCGAGGACCTGGTGCAGGAGACCTTCGTCAAGGCATTCCAGGGCTTCAAGTCCTTCAAGGAGGGCACCAACCTGCGTGCCTGGCTCTACCGGATCCTGACGAACACCTACATCAACTCGTACCGCAAGAAGCAGCGCCAGCCCGCGCAGTACCCCACCGACGAGATCACCGACTGGCAGCTCGCGGCGACGGCCGAGCACACCTCGACCGGGCTGCGCTCGGCGGAGGTGGAGGCGCTGGACGCGCTGCCGGACGACGACATCAAGGCGGCGCTGCAGGAACTCCCCGAGGAGTTCCGGATGGCGGTGTACTACGCCGACGTGGAGGGCTTCCCGTACAAGGAGATCGCCGAGATCATGGGCACTCCGATCGGTACGGTGATGTCCCGACTGCACCGCGGCCGCAAGCAGCTCAAGGGGCTGCTCGCCGACGTGGCGCGCGAGCGGGGGTTCAACCGGGCGGATCGGCAGGAGGTCAGGCAGTGAGCGAGCTGGACGAGGGCACGCCCGAACCCGACCTGGAGCTGGACTGCACCGCGGTCCTCACCGACGTCTGGCTCATGCTGGACGGCGAGTGCGACGCCGCGACCAGGGCCAGGCTGCAGCACCACATGGAGCACTGCTCGCCGTGCATCGAGGCGTACGGCATCGAGGAGAAGATCAAGAGCCTGCTCAGCCGCAAGTGCGGCGGCGACCGGGCGCCGGAGTCGCTGCGCGACCGGCTGACGCTGGAGATCAGGCGGTCGGTCACGATCACCCGGATCGAGAGCACCGACCAGGGCTGACGACGAAAAACGAGCGGCACGCGCCCTCCGGTGGAGGGGCGTGCCGCTCGTGCGTTCCGGCCGCGGTTCAGGAATTGGGCCGCTTGCCGTGGTTGGCCGCGTTCCCCTTGCGGCTGCGCTTCTTACGTCCGCGCTTACCCATAGGTAGTCTCCCTTCTGACGTGATTCGCGGCCATTCTTCCACGTGTGGTTGGCTGTATCCGCAGCGGATGGGGCGATTCGAGGATGGGGTGTCATGGCTGAGGAAGTGCGGGCGGAGATGGTCTCCACGGTGCTGACCGTCGAGGTCGCGGTGGGTGACACGGTGCGGACCGACCAGACCCTCGTGCTGCTGGAATCCATGAAGATGGAGATCCCGGTGATCACCGAGTCCGACGGCGAGGTCACCGCGATCGCGGTCCAGCCGGGCCAGGTCCTGCAGCAGGGCGACCTGATCGCCGTCATCTCCTGAATCCGGGATATTCGTGGCCACCCTGAGCGAGCTGCTCGCGGAACATACCGACCTCCCCGGCCTCGCCGTCGACCACCTGCAGCGGGTGGTGGGCGACTGGCAGCTGCTGGCCGACCTCTCCTTCGCCGACCTGCTGCTCTGGGTCGGGGCGGGGCCGATCGACGACGGCGCCGACATCGTCTGCGTCGCCCAGTGCCGCCCGACCACCGCGCCCACCGTGCACCTGGAGGACCGGGTCGGCACCGCCGCCTCCAGGGACGAGCACGCCCAGGTCTTCGAGGCGCTGCGCACCGGGCAGATCGTGCGGGCGGACAGCGAGGTGGAGGCGCAGGGCGTCTACCACCCGCACCCCACGCACGCGGTGCGCGAGGCCATCCCGGTGCGCTGCGGCGACGACGTGATCGCAGTGCTCAGCCGGGACACCGACCAGCAGCGCTCGCGGGCCCGCAGCGCGCTGGAGACCGCCTACGTGGCCTGCTCCGACGACCTGTGCCAGATGATCGCGGACGGCACCTTCCCGACCACCGAGGACCGCGCGGCCACGCACTCCAGCCCGCGCGCGGGCGACGGCTTCATCCGGCTGGACACCGACGGCACCGTCGTCTACGCCAGCCCGAACGCGCTCTCCGCCTACCACCGGATGGGGCTGCAGAGCGACCTGGCCGGGCAGGACCTCGCCATCACCACCCGCTCGCTGGTCACCGACCCGTTCGACGCGCAGGAGGTGGTCGGCGACATCCAGGCCGCGCTGGCCGGGCGCACCGGGCGCCGGATGGAGGTGGAGGCGCGCGGCGCGACCGTGCTGCTGCGCACCCTGGTGCTGCGCCCGCACGGCGAGCTGGCGGGCGCCGCGGTGCTGGTCCGCGACGTCACCGAGGTCAAGCGCCGCGACCGCGCGCTGCTCAGCAAGGACGCCACCATCCGGGAGATCCACCACCGGGTGAAGAACAACCTGCAGACCGTGGCGGCGCTGCTGCGGCTGCAGGCCCGCCGCACCGAGAACTCCGAGGCGCAGGTGGCGCTCACCGAGTCGGTGCGCCGGGTGACCTCCATCGCCTCGGTGCACGAGATGCTCTCCATGTCGGTGGACGAGGAGGTCGACCTCGACGAGGTGGTGGACCGGCTGCTGCCGATCATGGCCGACGTGGCCACCGTGCACACCGCGCGGATCAAGGTGCGGCGCGCGGGCTCGCTCGGCGTCTTCTCCGCGGAGCGGGCGACGCCGCTGGTCATGGTGCTGACCGAGCTGGTGCAGAACGCCATCGAGCACGCCTTCGACGCGGGCGAGAACGGCACCGTCACCATCCGCTCGGAGCGCTCGGCGCGCTGGCTCGACGTCATCATCAGCGACGACGGCCGCGGCCTCCCGCCCGGCTTCAGCCTGGAGTCGTCGGACCGGCTCGGGCTGCAGATCGTGCGCACCCTGGTCACCGCCGAGCTCGGCGGCTCGATCGGGCTGCACCCCGGCGCCGACATCGGCACCGACGCGGTGCTCCGGGTGCCGCTCGGCAGGCGGCCGGGGCGGTAGGAAACCGCCGCGAGAACAGAGAAGCCCGGCACCACGGGGGTGCCGGGCCCAGTGGCCGCCACCGAGCCGGGCTGGGCTCGGGTTCGGCCGGTCGTCGAAACTAGACGACGGTGCGGGTGCGGGTGCGGGCGTTGCGACGCTTCAGCGCCCGGCGCTCGTCCTCGCTCATACCACCCCACACGCCGGCATCCTGCCCGGACTTCAGGGCCCAGGAGAGGCAGTCGGCGGTGACAGGGCAGCGAGCGCAGACCAGCTTGGCATCGGCGATCTGCGCGAGCGCAGGACCACTGTTACCCACCGGGAAGAACAGTTCGGGGTCCTCGTCGCGACAGATGGCCTTGTGGCGCCAGTCCATTCCTCTGCTCCTTGTCTGGGCGCCCCGAAAGACGCTTTGGTTTGTTGGTGATCAGTTCACTTGTGCGTATCGAATGTTTCCGCACGGTTGCTTGTGAATGCTTTCACGAACACCGTAGATGTCAATAGGTCCGCGGTGCACCGTGTGGAAGCTCACGCTGCGAAGGAACCCCTCGGGGATCCTGCTCGGTCCTTTGTACTCGCTATACCCGGTTTCTGCAGCCCAACCATGCGGGTTTGGCGGGGATCACACCCGCGCGAGGGGCGGCGGCGCGACGACGCCGAGCATGTCCGGCACCGCGGTGAACTCGACCGCGGTGCGTTTGCCGAGGTAGTCGCCATCGATTTGCAGGCCGATCGGCTCGTGCGCCTCGACCCGCACCGACTTCACGTCGTCGTCCCGGAAAAGGTTGCGTGACTTGGGGTTTCCCTCGGGTCGGAGCAGCTGCGCGGTGAGCATCAGGGTGGGCAGCACGGCGGTGGTGCGGACCGCGAAGAGCCCGAGCCCGGTCTCGAACCTGGTGCCGGGGTTGGTGTGCACCGGGGTGCTCTCCAGGTAGGTCCAGGGTGTGGTGTTGGTGACGAAGGCGTAATGCACATCGTCGATCGGTGCGTGGCCGGGGATGTGCAGCCGCACCCGCGGCTCCCTGCCCTTCGCCCGGAAGAACTCGCGGACCGTGGTCCGGACGTACCGCGCCGGGGTCGCGGCCCTGCCCCTGGCCCGGCTCGCGTCGATCGCCTGGCAGACGTCGGCGTCCAGCCCGACGCCCGCGCTGAAGGTGAACCAGCGGTCCTCGGCGAGGCCGAGCCCGATCCTGCGGTCGGAGCCGGTGCCGAGCAGCCCGATCAGCTGGTTGGTCGCGGTGACCGGGTCGGGGGAGATGCCGAGCGCGCGGGCGAAGACATTGGCCGAGCCGCCGGGGATCACGCCGAAGCGGGGCAGCCAGGCCTGGCCGTCGTCGACCGCGGGCAGCGGGAGGAAGCCGTTGATGGTCTCGTTCACCGTGCCGTCGCCGCCGTGCACGACGATCAGGTCCATCTCGTTCGTCGACGCCCACTGCGCCAGCTCGGCCGCGTGGCCGCGGTGCTGGGTGTGCGCGACGGTCAGCTGGGTCCGGCTCTCCAGTGCGTGCGCCAGCAGGTCGCGGGTCGCGGCGGTGGTGGAGGTGGCGTTGGGGTTGACGATGAGCAGCGTCCGCACACCGGAAGCCTAGTTGGCCGATCACGCCGGTGGCACCGGGGCGGCCATCGCTAGGCTGAGCGGGTGGTCGACAGCGACGAGAACGAGGTGCCCGCGAAGGGCGCGCGCGCCGCGATACCGAACTCGGTGCGCGGGGCCGGGGCCCTGGTGGCGCTGGAGGGCGCGGTAGCGGTGGTGGTGGTCGTCGTGCTGGTCGTGCGCGGCCTGCAGGGCCACGACCAGAGCCAGGCCAGCGGGTACGGCACCGCCGCCTGGTTCGGCATCCTCGGCGGCGCGGTGCTCGCCGCCGGGATCGGGCTGCTGGCCGGGCAGCGCTGGGGCCGGGCCATCGCCGTGATCGCGCAGGTGCTGCTGCTCCCGGTGACCTGGTCGCTGCTGACCGACTCGCACCAGCCGCTGCTCGGCGGGGTGCTCGGGGTCGTCGTGGTCGCCGCGCTCGTCCTGCTCTTCGCGCCGGGCACGAACCGCTGGATGGCCGAGGAGTACGAGGTCGAGGCGCCCTGAGTCAGGGGCCGGTGCGCAGCGCGTCCCGGCACAGCCGGTCGGCCGCGCGGGTGGTCTCCGGCAGCCGGTAGTGCGGGGTCAGGGCGAGGACCAGCGCGCAGGCGGAGTCCAGGTCGGCGCGGTGTCCGACCGAGACGTACACCGGCTTGACCCCGTCCCTGGTGCGCAGCGCGCGGCCGACGACCTCGCCGTCCACCGTGACGTCCGCGGCGGCGCCGCGCTCTGGGCCCGGCTCGGCGTGCTCGCCCCACGCGTTCTTGGCGACCCCGATCGCGGGCAGCCCGGTCAGCACCCCGAGGTGGCAGGCGAGGCCGAACCGGCGCGGGTGCGCCAGCCCGTGCGCGTCGCAGACCAGCACGTCCGGCGGGCCTGCGAGCTGCTCGATGGCGCGCAGCGCGGTGGGGAGCTCGCGGAAGGCGAGCAGCCCGGGCAGGTAGGGGAAGTCGGTGTGGCCGTGCGCGACGGCGGTGGCGACCGGGGTCAGGGCGGCCAGGTCCAGCACGACGACCGCGGCGGCCACCGCGCCCGCGTCGGTGTAGGCGGAGTCCAGCCCGGCGACCGCGCGGATGCCGTCGGGGAGCGGGGTGATCGCCACCTCGTGCCGGAGCCGCTGCTGCAGCGCGACGGCGGCGTCGGCGTCGCCGGGCAACTCCGGCGGGTCGAGCCGCATCAGCCCCGGTCCGCGCCCGCGGCCAGCTCGGTGAGCGCGGCGCCCGCGAGCCGGTAGCCGATCCAGTCGTCCTGCGGGACGGCGCCGAGCGCGCGGTAGAACTCCAGCGACGGGGTGTTCCAGGTCAGCACCGACCAGGCCACCCGGCTGTACCCGCGGTCGACCGCCTCGGCGGCCAGCGCGGCGAGCAGCGCCCTGCCGTGCCCGCTGCCGCGCGCCTCCGGCGTGACGTACAGGTCCTCCAGGTAGATGCCGTGTACGCCGTCCCAGGTGGAGAAGTTCAGGAACCAGATGGCGCTGCCGACCACCCGGCCGTCCGGCTCCTCGGCCACGTGCGCGAAGAGCGCGGGGGCGGGGCCGAAGAGCGCGCCGTGCAGCTGCTCCACGGTCAGCGTGCACTGGTCGGCGGCCTTCTCGTACTCGGCGAGGTCGTGCACCAGGCCGACGATGGCGGGGATGTCGGAGGGGACCGCGCGGCGGATCATTCGGGGGCTCCTTCTGCGGTCGTGCCGACCAGGTTGTGGGCGCGCAGAGTGCGGACGTCGCGGTCGAAGCCGAGCACCGAGATGCCGCCGGTCGACATCGAGAAGCGGCGCCCCTCGACGATCGGGAACTCGTTCCAGCGCGCGATCAGGGCGCGGGAGAAGTGGCCGTGGCCGACCAGCACCACGTCGCGCTCCGGCAGCAGCGGCACGGCCATGGCCAGCACCGCGTCCGCTCGCGCGGTCACCCGCGCGGCCGATTCGCCGCCGGGAACGGCGCCGGTCCAGATGGTCCAGTCCGGGACGGTCTCCCTGATCTCCTCGGTGGTGCGGCCCTCGTAGTCGCCGTAGTCCCACTCGGCGAGGTCCCCGTCCACCGCGTCCGGGGCGAGCCCGGCCAGCTCGGCGGTGTGCCGCGCGCGCTGCCTGGGGCTGGTCAGGACCAGCGGGGTGCGCAGCGCGAGCCCGGCGAGTACCGGCGCCGCGGCCGCGGCCTGCCGCTCGCCGAGCGCGGTCAGCGGCAGGTCGGTGCGGCCGGTGTGCTTGCGCAGCGTGGACCACGGAGTTTCGCCGTGCCGGAGCAGCACCAGCCTGGCCTCGTCGAGAGCTGACATGGCTCCCATCATGTCCCGCGGCGCTCAGCCGAGGGCGTGCACCCGGCCGTTGCGCAGCTCGAGCACGGTCGAGCCGGAGACCGCGAGCGCCACCGGGCCCGCGTCGGCGCCGCGCTCGACCTGGATGCGGCCGAGCACCTCGCCGGTGATGGGGTCGAGCACCAGGATGGCGCCGGGGGCGGGCAGCAGCAGCCTGCCCGCCATCGTCGCGGGGGAGCCGATCGCCTCGGTGGCCACCCACAGCGGGTCGAACGTCGTGAGGTTCAGGGCGATCACGCTGTTGCCGGTGAAGAGCAGCGCGGCCGAGCCGATCCGGGTGAGGGTCGCCGACTCGGCGAGCGGCGAGGAGAGTTCGTGCGTGGCGACGCCGTTGCCGGTGCCGTCGTAGACCTCCAGCCGCGGCGTCGCGACGGTGCCGTCCGGCCCTGGCCCGCCGGGCAGCGCGAGCAGGATGCGGTTGTCGGTCACCGCGAGCACCCGCGCGCCGGGAGCGTCGGCGCCGGGGCTGGTCAGCACCCTCGACCCGAACTCCTCCGGGACCGTGTTGTCCTTCGGCGCCGGGTCGAGGACGGTGAGCCGGGTCGAGGCGTCCTCGGGGCAGCGCTCCAGCACCGCGAGCCGGGACGCCGACGAGGCCGCCGAGCGGAGTTCGCAGCCGCGCCTGGGCTGGGTCTTCACGTTCACCGGGGCGTCCACGTAGCCGTACTCCAGCGTGCGCACCAGGTCCGAGCGCCAGACCTCGAGCCTGCGGTCGCCCTTGGCCAGGGTGTAGGTGCCGTCCACCGTGAGCTGGACGGCGCCGTCCAGGTAGCTGCTGCGGGCGGTGCGGCGCGCGCCGGTGTCGGCGGCGAGCATGGTGGTCTCGCTGCAGCCGCGGTCGGCGCGGTAGGTGGCGATGACGGTGCCGAACTGGGTTTCGAGGCCGCAGAGCGGGAGGTCGCGGCGGTAGTGCCAGAGCTCGGCGCCCGAGGTGGCGTCGCGGCCGGTCACGGTGCCGCCCTCGCCGGTGATCAGCACCGCGCCGGAGATCAGGACCCGGTCCGACACCGGGTCGGGGACCTGCCACAGCTCGCGCAGCGCGGTCGGGACGGTGCCCGCCGCGGGCGGGGGCGCGAGCGTCGTCGCCGCCGTCGCCGAGTCGGTCTGCCGCGCGTCCGAGCCGACCCAGACCGCCAGGGCGGCCAGCAGCGCGAGCACGGCGATCCCGGCGGCGGTCATGAGGTCGGCGCGGGTCCGCCGCTCGGGTTCGAGCACGCCCGCGAGCGTAGCGCAGGAGTTCGCAGCGCCCGGCGCTGCGGAGGTGGCTCGCCTTCGGGGTACGGAGACGGGTCCGCCGGCGCACCCGTGCGGGGTGCGCC